>NZ_LOYJ01000127.1:0-3545 GCF_001526245.1 Burkholderia sp. MSMB1498 | reverse complement strand
AACGGAAAGTGCACTTAAGGGTAATCAGGTCGCCTTTATTGGGGCCGCCGTGGTGGCTTTCAGGCATGACAAGGGTTAGGGCCAGCCCCTCTCGAGTCGCCCATTAGCAGGTCCGGTGTCAAGCAACCGCTCCCCTCGACTGCCTGAACAAACGATTCCCGGATTCTTTTAATGACCGGATGTGGTTGCCGATCACGCCCGTTTCTTCATTCCATCGACGGATCGCGCGAGACACCCATCAGGATCAAGCGATTGGCATACAGAGATTGCCTGTCGGCCTAGTGGTTTCACCACCCCAGAAGAACGTTCGCGCCACAACGTGTGCAATGGAATCGCGCAGGACTGTGGTTGCCGGCTAACCGGTACCGACCAAATCCGCAGCTGGCGCGCGTTGCGGAGCCCATATAGTCGCTTCTCAGCCTGTAGGCTGCCTAATCAGGTGTGCTGCCTGCCTGTGTACGAGACAGGACGTCAGTGCACGTGAGCATTGCGTAGGCTGCTGCTGCAAGTCCAAATGTTCCTGACCCGATGAATGTTGTTGCGAGGCCAAAGCGTAGGGCAATCCATGCCCCGATCACTGGTCCGATCACTAGAGCAGCCAGTTGTAAGCTTCGCCCCGACGTTGAAAACACGCCAAGTGCGTCGCGTGGCGCTTCTCGTTGCATCGAGATGGAGTAGCACATTACACCACCGCCGTAGCAGAAACCATTGACGTACCAAAGAGCGCACAACACAACGAGGTTCAAATTCGTGGTGAGGAGGGCTAGCAAGCCTGCTACAACGACCGTACCGCTGAAGCCGGCTAGGAAGGCCGCCATCGATTTAGCTTCGCTAATACGCGCCAGTACCTTTTTCAATAATGTGGCACAACTGATTGCACCGATTGCGGTGAAACTGACGATCGTGCCAAACGCGGCAGCAGGCAATCCGTGATCGCGTAGTAGCACGACCACGATCGAATCGTACATGCCAAGGATTGCCGAAAACGTCAACATCAGGCCAAGTGAAGTCGCCAGCGCAGGGTGTTCGGCCAAGACGCGACGGACTAGCTTGAAGTCCGGATAGCGCCGCTGCGCTTGCCTTGCTACGTCCCGCCAGCCCACGGTTTGGGCGACGACGATTGCGCAAACTGCGGACGCAATCGCCAGACAAGCCGTCAACGCGAACCCGCCTCGAGAATGCAAAGCGAACGACAGTCCTGCGCCGAGCAGAGGAGACAGGATCTTCGTACACTGATCAACGACGGAGGTCAGCGCGACGGTTGAGACGATCTGTTCATCGGATAAGAGACGCCGGATCACGATCTGTTCAGCCGGTATCGTGCCGAGATTACTGATACCTTTGATCAATACCCAGGCAACGAAAACGCTCTCATTGGGAGCAAACGCAAGTCCCAGCGACGTTACGAGACGAGCGAGTGCACTAATGACCATGATCAACGCAGGTGACTTCCGATCGGCGAGAGCGCCGATGAAAGGTCCCACAAGCAATCCAGGAAGTCCGTACAATGCGGCGGTCAGGCCTAGCATGCTGGTGTTCGCGTGATAATGAAACGACATCAGCGAAAAGATCAACGTGAAGTCGACCCAAACAGCGATGGAATTGAAGATACGTCCGAAGAAGAACGGTGGATAACCTCGAACCGAGAATAAGGCAATAGTCGAACGCATAAGCTCCACGCTTCAAAGCGGTTTGTTCTTGACGTACAGTTTGTCGTTCACCACAAAGCCGTCCAGTCCCGTCTCGACAGCATATCGTGCGAGATCGCTGGTCCGGTTGATGAAACCTGCGCCATTGAAGTTCAGTGATGTGTTGCATAGTACGCCGGTTCCGGATTCCCTCTCAAACGCCTCAAGCAAAGCATGAATCCGAGGATTTTGGCTGGGATTGACTGTTTGGGGGCGAGCGGAACCGTCGACATGCGTGACAGCCTGTAGGTCGTTATGTTTGACCCGTGCAAAATACAGCATGTGCGGACTGGGCGCATGCAGGTCGAAGTGATCTTGCGCGCACGCCTCCAGGCAGATTGGAGCGATCGGCCGGAACGACTCCCGGCGTTTGATCGTGTTCAGACGGGTGAGCGCAGTCTTCGCAAACGGAGCAGCCAGGATCGAACGATTTCCCAGTGCTCGCGGGCCAATTTCCGCCCTGCCGCTTGCCCATCCGAGGATAGAGCCTTGGTTTAATAGTGCGGCGACCTCACGATAGCCCATCACCTCTTGACGCCAGCCATCGATGTTGTCCAGATCGTCGATAAATGCTTGACCTCGATACACATCCCATTCGATTTTCGCGTGGCCCGTCAATGCAAGCTGAGCGTCAACCGCAGTGCCGATTGCCGATCCGACATCGTTCGGACACGGAGGTACAAACACATCGGGAAAAAGGCCACTATCCACCCAAGCTCGATTCCAATCGCAATTCAGCCCACATCCGCCACTAATCAACAGCGGAATCGTTCGATTGACAAGTGGCCTTATGCGCTCGAGGAAACGCTCAAAAATGCCATCTGATAGCGCACGTGCGAGATTTTTGAATGCAGGATGCTCAACGCCAATGTTGAAATACTCGGATTCTGCGAACTGTCTTTTGTCGAGCGCATCAAGCGTCAGGGTACTCGACAACATATTCGAAACGAACTCGCGCTCGCCTCTCGATCCATCCGCGCGTTGGCCGAATGCAGCGAGTGCCATCATTTTGCCCGCATCGCCCAATCTGACCTGCCCACTGCGAAAATTAAAGGTAGGATCGGCAACACCATATGCGAACGCATATCGAATACCTGGGTAAGGCATGACATCGCACAGTCGTTCGATATTGACATATTCATCTACAAAGTAAAATGAGCCGATATATCCTTCCCAGACCAATACGTAGCACGCTTGCCCTTGAGGAAACGGCGACATGCCGTAAGCACACATGATATGCGAGCGCTCGTGAGAGTCCGTTATCCGACGAATTTCGTTGCCGAAAAATGAGGCTGGCAAAACCTGCGGCCGAGCGAGACCCAGATAGCCACCGCCAATTGGCGCACCTTGATCAGGCCGAATCCCTTTGCTCCACCCGCTCACGGCAATCACATCCGGGATCCGATCAACTGCTCTGCAAGCGTCGATCAGCAGATCGACATCGACAGGGGCATAACGCGGATTGGTATCTTTTTCCGCTTCATACGAAAATTTCAGGACGCCATTTTCAAGGCTCGCAATGTGCCCGTCGTGTCCAGGCTTAAAGCCGAGAATGAGCATGGGAATGTCTCTCAGGACGCGTTTCTGAGCTTTTCGACAGCAGTCAGCACCTCGGGGGCGAAAGGCGTATCGGCCCCCTCGCCAGCCCCCACAAAAAACAGTACTGATTCATTGATTTCGTCCACGGCCAGCAGACGATTGATTTCTCTGTCAAGGAAGTAGCCTGTCAGCCAAGATTTCAGGCCAAGGCCGGTAGTTACGAGCTGGAAAGTCTGGGCAAGGCAGCCCATATCCAAAAGCGCGACGCGGTAGGCACGGGAGTGCGGGTACTTCCACCACATCTTGTCGAAACGGGAC
>NZ_LOYJ01000126.1:0-7158 GCF_001526245.1 Burkholderia sp. MSMB1498 | reverse complement strand
GTCTTGTCCGGTTGCTATTGGCAAGACAGTTGTGATAGCGACTTTCAGGTCGCACCTGTATGCTTGTACAGTATATGCCAGAGACAACCCCAGCTCCAACCCCGCCCTTTTATGCCGCCAGTCGGTGCTCGTAGTAGGGCCGTTCGCGATCGGCGAGGATCTCGCGCAGCTCGCCGCGGTGCCCCGGATCGGGAACCAGCCATGCGTCCACGTTCGAGGACTTGAGCGGAACGATGCAGCGGTCGTGGCCGGCCGCCGCGACCTCGGGCGGCGGATCGTCGGTGATCGCGGCAAACGACCATAGATCGTCCGAGCCGGGAATTTCGGTGCGCGTCCACAGGCAGGCGACCTGCATCGGATGCGCCGGCGTCGGATCGAAGCGCAGCACGATGTTCTGATCGCCGCGTTTCACGTTTTCGAAAAAGGCGTCGACGAGGACAAGACCATGCGTGAAACCGAAGACCTTACGCCACGCCGTCGAAAGCGAATCGACGCGCGCATTGTAGGTTCCCGGCTTCTGCTTCTCGTCGGCCTCGGTCCATCCTGGCAGGCGGCATCGGTAGCGCATCGGCACGACCAGGCGCTTGCCGTCGAGTTCGATCAGCACGGGCGCGTACCAGCCCGGAAAGATCCGCGAATCGCGCTCCTGCAGGTCCTGGCGGCGCAGATCGTCGAGCCCGCGCGTCGCGGCATTGATCTTGTCGGTGGCGATCCGGACGTCCTCGCTGGCCTTCTTCGTGATCTTCTCGGCCAGCTTTTTCTCAGCGGCCGCGAGCCGGGTGCGCAGCTCGAAGAGATCGGTTTCAAGCTTGCTCGTTCGCTGGCTACGATACGCGGCGATCGCGGCCGAGATCTCCTCGTCGACGGAACCGGAAAACGCGGCATCGACCGCCTTCGGGATCTTGATGTCGGCGCCAGCCGCTCGCGCGAAGTAGAGACGACGAAATGCCTCTAAGTCCATGCCGGCACCGTAGCGCCGCACATACTCTCGATAGTTGGCTTGGATCTTGGCGGAATAGCACATCCTCATCCCCAGTAACGGCGACACCCAAACAGGGTATAGCAATCATCCTGTTCAGGAGAAGTCGATCTCTACATAGTGCGGCGGCCGAAACGGCGAGCGACCGGCTGCGTCGGCTTTTCCGAGGACGGCTTGTACTCTGCGGCCCGCAATTGCGTATGCCCTTCGGCGCGGGCATACTTCCTCGTAATTCAAGGGAATAAACTGGTGTTACGGGATGGCAAAACCCCCAGTTATCGAACCTCATCAGCTTCGCCACGCGCTGAAAATCGCGGCCGTCACGGGACAAAACCCGGTGCGCGATGTAGCGCTCCTGCTCGTTTTCTACGGGACAGGTCTCATGCCAAACGATGCCGCGAAACTCCGCCGATGAGTCAGCTCGTTCAGATTGCGCCGGGCGTGTTGTTCTCGTCCGACGTGCTTAGCCCCGAGTGGGGCCGCGAGTATCGACGGGAGGAAGGGACGGCGGAGGTCGTCCGGAACACGAATTCAGCAAGGCGGCCTGGCAATACTGCAAAGGAAGGAGGCCACGACACCCGCGAGAGCATTGGCAGCCAAATGTCGTTGTTGTAGAGAAAAACAGTGTCGTCATTTGAGGAGGTCACATGGCAAAGGTCATTGTGCCGCGGCACGTTAAGCAGGTAGATACTGTTGGTTGTGGGGTCGCATGTGTCGCAAGTCTCGCTGGTGTTTCGTACAAGCGAGCCCTTGAGACGGCACTTGAGCTATTCGCATGGTCGAAGTGTTCACGCACTCAGTCAGGTCAGCTCCGTGATTTATTGGAGGCCTTCGGAATAAAGACTCTGCGGGGCCGCGCCGTACGAGATTGGGATGCCTTGCCGTTGTGTTCAATTGTTGCGATCAACCCGCGCGGTAACGACTGGCACTGGGTTGTGCACCATCGTCTCCACGGAGATCCAGTGGTCCTTGATCCGCGATCGAGCCGCGAGGCCCGAACTGATTTTGGTCGAATGAGATTGCGGTCGTATATCCCGATTCTCCGATGAAAGGGACGCGATCGAACCCAACACGCAGATCGGGCTGGCATAACCCCGGAAAACGCGATGCGCTCGAAAGACAAGGTTCTAGTGAAATACCCGGAAGCCATTGCTGTGAAGGAAGTGGGCAGCGTGCTGAAGCACAGTCGGCGCACCGGCTGACGAGATTGCTGAACGAAATCGTTCACGCGAATCATTTCTGTGACAGATCGGAAAACGGGAGCTTGTGATGTTCACGCTGATTGCGAAAGTCGCCCACCACGGCGAGTTGATGGAAGTGATGGAAACGGAAGTGTCGGAGGCTGAGGGCAAGCGCATGATCGCTGCGGCGCGCGCCGACGATAGAGCCGTGCCGAACTACAGCCAAGACATGGAAGACGGCGAAGTCTGGATCGACATGCACGACGACAACGGCGATATCGTCTCGGTCGAGCCAGCGTGCTTTCACAAGGCCAATGCAGCCGATGCTTTGCGTCTGCACTTCGGTGCACCTGCGAGCGTGGTGACAGACTGTCTCTCGAAGCGCAACGTGATGGCGCACTACAAAGACCATCGTGCAGCCGTGCGCTTTGCGCTCAAAGGCTCTCGCTGAATCGGAAAACAGGCTCGAATATGGGACTCAGAATCGCGCGGGTCTCGTTCTCCGATGGAACGGAGATGTACACCCAATACACGACGGTTACGGACCATTGCTTTCGCGAGCTTCTGCCCGCGACAGCCGACGAGGCGTCGTGGATTATGGACGCGGACACGCGAGAGGAAACCGATGAGCGGCTGGATACCGTGTGCCGGAAGCACGCCGGTATGTCGTGGGACGAATACCAACGAGCGATGCCTAGGCCAGACGAAGCGAGCCTACCAGGCGACGTTGAGGAAGTGCGCATTTCGATTCCCAACTATGACGACGAAGGCTGGGCGTCCGAGGCATCAAAGGGCGCTCGCCTTGTAGTTGGTCCAACATCGGCGGAGTGGGCGGCTGACGAGCGGGAGAAGGAGGAATGCCGACTGCGTGCCGCAGATCGCGCGGCGGAGTCCGCGAAGCCCCGCTACGTCATTCGTGATCGAACAGGTCATGCGCTGCTCGAAACTGATTCGAGACTAGTCGCGTGGTGGGCCTGGTTCCGTAGTCGCCGCGATGGTGCGACGGCACACGACCGGCGTAGCTGGGTTGAGGACGATCGGAACTGGCTGCGCTGCGGTGATCTGCCACCCGGTCAGCGGGCGAACTGACAACGGAAAACAACTTGGCGCGCGAGCGCCCCGAACCTTGCCGGATGCACGGGCTAACTGAGCTAACGGATAAGTGGGACGTGTGTTGAGAAAAAAAGTTGTATAGCGCTGCAATTGATTCATAAGGATTTTTCGGCCGTCATCCGGTGAGCGAACAACAGGTTCAGTATAGCGCTATCATTGATTTTTAAGGTAAAACTGTCGAAATTGGCACCTACATTGAAACCGTCGCAGAAGTGAAAACGGCCAGCGGCTGGAAAACCAACACGGCGGAGGTGTTTGCCAACCCGATTGGCGAGTGGGATACGGTTACGGAGGATCGCCGTCCGTTCATTGAAAGGCCGTTCTATTGGCAGAGCTACGAAATGATGGCGTTGTTCGCTGGAATCCGAAACTATAGTCAGGGCGAGGTACTTGCTTCACCACGAGGCTTGCCAGAGGATTCTAATGAGCATTCGCTTGAAGCTCTTGCACCTTATGGTCATCGGCACGACGACTACGGATGTGGCTTAAGCGGGTCGGTAGTTCCGGAGGCACCGAAGACGGTCGCGCAGCGCGTGTCGGAGTGCAGCGAAGATCTCTACGGCTATTCGTGGCTGTCGGCCGCCGAGCTGATTGGATTCGACTACGCGCAGACGCTTATCGACCAAAGCGAAGCCCCGCCCACGGTGACAACCTACCGAGAATTATTGGGCCCGCTGTACTTCAAGCATCTCGACGCGCTGAAGAAACTGGGTGATCCATCTGACGTTCGCATCCTTTTTTGCTTCAACGGATAGCGGCTCGCCTTGGTGGTCGAGCCGCACTATACAAGTTTATTTTTGCTGCTGTACGGCTTTATTTTGATTCAACAGGACGATCCATTGAATAAGGTAGCAACCTTGATCGTGTGTGCGGTATGTGGTTTGCCCTGTTTAGGCATCTTGGCCTGCGCGTATTTGGCGCAGTGGGAAGTGTCGTCGTGGACTCTGCTCTGGTCATGGATCGGCGTAGTACTCGCGACGGCCGGCCTTGCGATGAGCGTGCTGCTGCCGTCCAGTGAATGACAGATAGGAAAACAGTGCCATGACTTTGATTATGATGATTGTTTCGATTGCAACGCTGCTTACGTCACTTGCTGCGGTAAGCGTTGCGCTGGTGAATCGTTGGTACGGGGAGCATTTTTCCACGGCTATTGAGCGCAGAAAGGTCACGGAAGCAGACGGTCAAACGCACGATCATTATTCCTTCTCAGCTTCGCGCTCGAATACGTTGATCGGTCGCACGGTCGGCCGGATCTACATCGCATTCGCGGCGGCTCGTTATGACCGCTTGGTGCGCACGCGGCAATTGAGTTGCTGCGTAGCTGTGGATGTACCGAAATAGCTGACGACTATGTTCTTGTCGACAACACTGACGTACGAATATTGCTGTCGCATCGTGCCGTCGCGGACCTGAACCAACAGGCGCGCGAACGTGCCCAGGCTCAGGCCGAGTGTGGCCACTGAACGGAAAACAACATGCCACACGTCGAACGGAAGGAAGCATTTCGGAACGCGCTCATTGACCTGGCAAACGCACACATAAAATCGCATGGGATCACGCCAGAGGACGCTGCGGCCGTCTTTGCCGAAGAGGCCGCCACTGCACTCGATCACCTTGGCTGGAAGCCACACGCGCAGCGTGCCGCGTCCGAACATTTGGTCGCAGCCGCAGCTTGCTTGAACGACGGACGCGTGATTCCGGTTCCTGGGTTCGACGTGCTGTTTCCGAGCAACGGCGAAGCCAACTGAGACAGCGGAAAACAACCTGGCGCACGAGCGCCCCGCACGGCCGGCAGCCGAAACAATGCAATAGCAGGAGAGGAAAACAATGGCGGCCATTAAGCGTACCTTTTCGGATGTGAAGGCTCAAATCGAGGCATTGCAGATCGAGGCCGACGCACTGCGCGCGGCTGAGATCGAGGCCGTGCTTGCCGACGTACGCGCTAAGGTTGCCGAATACGGTCTAACGGAGCAAGACGTGTTCGGTCGCAAGCGCACGACTCGGGCAAAGGACACTTCAACGTCGAAACCGCAAAGCGTGCCGAAGTACCGCGATCCCAAATCGGGGGCGACGTGGTCCGGCAAGGGGCGCGCACCGGCGTGGATTGCGAACGCAAAGAGGCGCGAACGCTTTTTGATCGAGCAGTAAATTCGCGTCGATCCACACGATAGCCACAACGGAAAACAGGGAGAAGGGCTGAACATGCGTTCGATATTGACGTGGGCGAAGCGGCTTGTCGGCGGGTCAGAACAGAGCGGGGTATTTAAGCTCGGCTATGGCGTTGCTGAACCGGCCTCACGTAAGGGGAGATCGCCCTTCGACGATGCCATCGTAAGGACGCTCGCCTCAGTTGGGGCACGGCCCGGTGACATTGTCGAAGTCAACGAGCTTGGCGCTGCGCGCGTGGTCGGTCGACCTCAGCAACGGGTTCGCGGTTGAGGCGGGTGATGTGATTTGCGCCGGGTGGACCGTCTCTATGTCAGCGTCGCAGACCATTCCGACACCAACGATACCGAAGGTCGCCCCAGATTTTCATATCTTCGGCAATCTGATGACGTCAAATGGCACGGTAGCTGGACGAGCGCCTGCCAGCGTCGCTCCGTCGACAGCGAAATAGCAAGGAAAACGCAAAACCTCAGACCACGCGTTACCCGCAAGTGCGATTATGGGGATGTGCGGACAAGCGCCCGCACGCTTCTATCCTGTCACATCAATCGCTGGAGCAGTTCGCGTCGCGCGAAGAGCGATAGTTTGTGGAGTAGCGGACCTACCAGCGGCGGAACTCTCGGTTCGGCCGGTGCATGGCATGGCGACTCTGGAAGACCGAAGGCGCCACCACGGAAGCTCCCCTCTTCTTGATCGGCGTCGGTCCGAATCAGTTTGGATGGCCAACCCAATCAGTGTGGGGGCGAGATCCAGTGACGAGTACCAGTCGTAGAAAGGAAAAGAATCCGATGAAGTGTAAAATTTAACTGATGATATACCTCGTGCCGCCGGGCTCAGCGTTGAAAAGCAGTTGAGCTGTTTTAGCGCAAAGTGAACCAGGACACGCGAACGTGCGATACGGATATCGCGCGGGGATTATTTGTCCCGAGCGCATCCACCAACCCTTTCTGGCTCTTGTCTTCAATAATGAATCGCAATCTGACGCAGGGCTGCGCAATCCTCATCGGCGCCGTTATCGGTGCGTACGTGACATTTGTATTGACAAAAACCACGGCGGCGAAAAGGCAGATTGACGTCTTTACTGCGGGCGTATATTTCGGTTGCCGGAACGCGCCAAAGGGTACCTCAGTCACCGATCGGAAACGATGCCTCATCCTCACAGGTGATGCGCGACAGATGGCTCGCAAGGAAGCCTACTTCAAATCACCTCCGGTACGCAGCGGCCTGTAGCCAGGTCGGAGATCGCGTCTATGATCGCCACACCCGAAAAATGACCTGTGAGTTCCGTTTGGGCCACTTCGGATCGTCGCAGCGACGGCACGACTATCGAACGTGCTACCGACACTCGGTCACAGAAGACCGGGAGGGCGTACTTTCCGAAAATCGAGACAAGCGACGGCCCATCAACATTGTCAACCTAACTCGAGACGTCGAAGATTCCATATGAAGCGATTCACCGTGCGCAAATCGCGCATTCACGGACGAGGCGTATTCGCGCTGCGGTCAATTAAAGCAGGCGAGTCGTTGCTCGAGTACAAGGGGCAAGTGATTACGTGGCGAACTGCAATCGTGGCGCATCGCCGCAACGGAATCGCTGGACACACCTTCTACTTCGGACTGTCCAACGGTCGCGTCATCGACGGCGTAAGCGCCTCACGGCGACCGTCGTAGACGAGGGCGAGAAGCGACATCAAAGTGGTGCCCATCATTTTCGATTTG
>NZ_LOYJ01000125.1:0-1616 GCF_001526245.1 Burkholderia sp. MSMB1498 | reverse complement strand
GATCTCACGTTGATCAGGCTGTAAATGACGCCGACGAAAACGCCGGCTCCCAATGACAACAGGTAGAGTTTCATGAGCGTGTGAAAAACATTTCACCCGAAGCGAAATTGAAATCCCCAACGGCTCTGCGGCTCTGCAATTTGTCTCGCGAAGCGGGGGCGCGTAGGTTCGATCGCCGCGTCGTTTGAAGCGCGGCGTCTGGGCGCATCGAATGCGTTTCCGCCACTCACGCTTGCGCGACGTGGCGGAACTTCCTGCCAATATATTATGGATGCCGAATTATCAAATTCGATTTCCAATTCCTTTCTCTACAACATGATTCAATGAGCTTACTTCACGATCCCGAACGGGTCCGGAACCGCGTGCTGATTCGCGTTGTTCCAGAAGTTCTGCAGTACGAATCCGTATTCCGGAAGGTTCTGGATGAACGGTGCGAGCATGTCGTTCGCGCTCGGCAGCTTCCAGTCGGCTTGAAGCTCGCAGGCGAGCGCGAACGTCGTGACCAGTTCAGCGCCAGCCTTGCTCATCCGCGACATGGCGGCCTGCGCCTCATAGGCGTTCCACGCGCCGCATGCGTCGACGACAGGAAACACCTTGTAGCCGTCTTGCAACATGGAGAGCGTCGGGAACGCACAGCAGGTTCCGATCGTCACGGCGGAAATGATGATGTGCCTGCGGCCAGTTTGCCGAACCAGGTTCTCCAGCGCTGCGCGAAACGTCGGATCTTCGTAGCAGTTGATGATGCCGGTGCGCCTGTAGATCGGCTCGTCGCCGAAGATGTCCTTGATCTCGGGTAGCGTATCGCCGTTCTGCCATTGCGCGTTCGATGACGAGATCAGCACGGGCATCTTCAGCGCCTTCGCCGCGCGCGCGAGGCCGACGACATTGCTTCGATATTCGGCCAAGGAGCCGAAATCGCGCACACCCGCCATCAGCCCGATCTGATGATCGATAAAGAGGACGATCGCGTTTTCCGGCGTCGGCTTGTCGTACGGCACACGGCCAGCGCGCGCCGCGTCTTCCGCCGAAACAACGGGAGGCTGGATCTGATTGGTGGTGGGGCTAACAATATCTGCCGGTCTGTCGATCATTTTGTTATCCGAAATTAGTGGAGGGATCTCGCTAAACGCTTCTACACATCAATGGCGAGTATGTGCGACACTAACACGCAAGTTTCTATACGGTAAGGTACTTACCAATTGGTAACCGACAGGACTCGACATGGACCAACCCACCCCCAGAATCGCGCCGTTCCCGGCGTCCAGGCAACCTTGCCCCTTCGAGCGCTTCGTGGATATTTTTTCCGGCACATGGATGCCACGGATTCTGTGGCTTCTGCTGGATGGGGCTACTTATCGCTTCGCGGAAATCCAACGAATAGTCGAGCCGGTCTCGTCGAAGGTACTGACTGAAAGACTGCGATATCTCGAACAGCAGCGGCTCGTCAAACGCATCGCTCGGAAGTCGGCCACGCCCTATGTCGAGTACATGATTACCGACAGGGGCAAGTTGCTCGAGCCGGTTTTTCATGCGATGGCGCAGATTTCCGATCAACTGTTCGGTGACGAGTTATCGAGTCAAGACGTCAATCAGTGAACGTCTTTGTGGTTCTCCCT
>NZ_LOYJ01000124.1:0-246913 GCF_001526245.1 Burkholderia sp. MSMB1498 | reverse complement strand
AGACGCGAGACGCGAGACGCGAGACGCGAGACGCGAGACGCGAGACGCGAGACGCGAGATGCAAGTCGCAAGTCGCAAGTCGCAAGTCGCGAGATGCGAGATGCGAGATGCGAGACGCAAACCGCAAACCGCAAACCGCAAACCGCAAACCGCAAACCGCAAACCGCAAACCGCAAACCGCAAGAACCGAAGCGAAAGCGCTTCGCCGCAAGTTCCCGGTTGCGCGTCACACGCCGCCGCCGCGCTTACCGCTGCCGCGCTTTCCCTTCGTCGGCGGCGAGCTTGCGCCACAGCGTCGTCTTGCTGATGCCGAGCATCGCGCACGCGCGATCGCGATCGCCGCCGCATGCGTCGAGCGCGGCGCGGATTTCGTCGGCTTCCGCGCGCCGGCGGCGTTGCACGAGCGTCAGGCCTTGCGCGGCGTCATCGTCGCCACCATCGCCTGCATCCGCGTTGCCGCCGCGCTCGCCTTGGCCGCCCGCCGCGAACGCGTCGCTCGCGAGCACCTCGGGCGCGATCGCGCGCAGCGTGTCCACGCTCGCCGCCGCGTCGCCGCGCTCGTCGGCATCGGCGAGCTCCACCGCGATCCGCTCGATCACGTTTTGCAGCTCGCGCACGTTGCCGGGCCATTGATAGCGGCTCAACGCCGCGTTCGCCGCCGCGAGCGCGCGCGCCGCGTCGTGCGCGTCGCGTAGCCTGTCCGCGAGCCGCGGCTCGCGTTGCGCGGCCTGCGCGAGCAGCGTCGCGGCGAGCGCGGGAATGTCGGCCGCGCGTTCGCGCAGCGGCGGCAGCCCGATGTTCAGGATGTTGAGCCGGTAATAGAGATCCGCGCGGAACGCGCCCGCCTCGACGGCCGCGAAGAGCGGCCGGTGCGTCGCCGCGACGACGCGTATGTCGATCGGGATCGGCTCGGTCGAGCCGACGCGCACGACCTCGCGCTCCTGCAGCACGCGCAGCAGCCGGCTTTGCAGCGACGGCGGCATCTCGCCGATTTCGTCGAGAAACAGCGTGCCGCGATGCGCGGCCTCGAAGAGCCCCGCCTTGCCGCCGCGCCGCGCGCCCGTGAACGCGCCTTCCTCGTAGCCGAACAGCTCGCTCTCGAGCAGCGCTTCCGGAAACGCGCCGCAGTTCACGGCGACGAACGGATACTTGCGGCGCGCGGACAGCGCATGCAGGCTCTGCGCGATCATCTCCTTGCCGGTGCCGCTTTCGCCGAGGATCAGCACGGTCGCGTCCGATTTCGCGTAGCGCCGCGCGAGATCGCGCGCGTGCGCGATCGCGGGCGACGCACCGACGACGTCGTCGAGCCGGTAGCGCGCGGTGAACTGCTGCGCGTGCTGATGCGAGCGCAGCGTGCGGTCGAGCCGCTCGACCGCGCGCGATTCCTGGAACGTCAGCACGCTGCCGGGCGCGCCGCCGCTCGCGGCGAGCGGCCCGCGATGCACGACGTAGCGCACGCCGCGCAAGGTCGCGAGCGTGTCGCCGTCGGCCGCGCGCAGCGTGCGCAGCTCGGGCGTCAGCTCGTGCAGCGCGCGGCCGACGGCGGCCGACGGCTCGACGCCGAGCGCGAGCGCGAGCCGCTCGTTGATCGCCTCGACGCGCCCGTCGCCGTCGAGCGCGACGACGCCGTCGCGCAGATGCTGCAGCAGGTTGTCGAGGCGCTCGCGGCGCAGCGCCTCGGCGTGCGTCGCGTGCGCGACCTCGAGCGCGGTGTTGACGGCCGCGCGCACCGACGCGTGCGAGTACACGAACACCGCGCCCATCCCGACGTTCGCGGCGAGATCGGTGACGAGCCCCGGCCCGACGACGGTCTCGATGCCGCGCTCGCGCATTTCGAGCACGCGCGTTTCCGCTTCCTGCGCGCTTTGGTACGACGCGAACACGACGTCGAGCCCGTACGCGGCCACGAAGCTGCGCACCTCGGGCGGCGTTTCGCCGTAGCTGACGAGCGCGATCCGGCTCGCGTCGCGCCGCGCGCGGGCGAGCGCGTGCATCACGTCGAAGCCGGTCGGATTGACGAGCACGACGGGCACGCGCACGCGCGCCTTCAGGTAGGTGCCGTTCGAGCCGGCCGCGACGATCGCGTCGGGCCGCTCGCCGCCCGCCGTCGCGAGCGCGGTGATCGCTTCCTCGTAGCCGCGCGCGACGATCCGCAGGTCGGCGCGCTCTTCGTATTCGTCGGCGATGTCGCGAAAGAGGGCGCGCAGCCGGCTGATGCCGACCGCCCAGACGCGCGGGCGCACGCCGGTTTCGGGTAGGGTGCTCATGATCGAGACCGAAAGGCCGGGCGCGCGCGGCGCTCGGCCGGATGGATGACGATTCGCATTATCGCGCGCTGATTTCAAATATGGAATTTCAATTTCGAAATTGAAATTGTCCGACATGAGCGGCGAGCGCGGATTGCGCGCAGAATCAGCAGCTTAGCGGCCGGCGATCGGCCTGGCCCGGACCTTGCTCTTGACGAGCATCTTTCAGGAGGAGTCGATGGGCAACCCACAACTGATCAGCGCCGGCGCGAAGTTCCGCGCGGCGGTCGCGGCCGAGCAGCCGCTGCAGGTGGTCGGCGCGATCACCGCGTACGCCGCGAAGATGGCCGAGGCGGTCGGCTTCAAGGCGGTGTATCTGTCGGGCGGCGGCGTCGCCGCGAACTCGCTCGGCATTCCCGATCTCGGCATCAGCACGATGGACGACGTGCTCGTCGACGCGAACCGGATCACCAACGCGACGAACCTGCCGCTTCTCGTCGACATCGATACCGGCTGGGGCGGCGCGTTCAACATCGCGCGCACGATCCGCTCGTTCATCAAGGCGGGCGTCGGCGCGGTGCACCTCGAGGATCAGGTCGGCCAGAAGCGCTGCGGCCACCGTCCGGGCAAGGAATGCGTGCCGACGGGCGAGATGGTCGACCGGATCAAGGCGGCCGTCGACGCGCGCACCGACGAGACCTTCGTGATCATGGCGCGCACCGACGCCGCGGCGGCCGAGGGCATCGACTCGGCGATCGAGCGCGCGATCGCGTACGTCGAGGCGGGCGCGGACATGATCTTCCCCGAGGCGATGAAGACGCTCGACGATTACCGCCGCTTCAAGGAAGCGGTGAAGGTGCCGATTCTCGCGAACCTGACCGAGTTCGGCTCGACGCCGCTCTTCACGCTCGACGAGCTGAAGAGCGCGAACGTCGACATCGCGCTGTACTGCTGCGGCGCGTATCGCGCGATGAACAAGGCCGCGCTGAACTTCTACGAGACGGTGCGCCGCGACGGCACGCAAAAGGCCGCGGTGCCGACGATGCAGACGCGCGCGGAGCTGTACGAGTATCTCGGCTACTACGCATACGAAGAGAAGCTGGACCAGCTCTTCAGCCAAGGCCGGAACTGAAGCGCGGATGCGCGCGAGCACCGAAGCAGGGAATCACGGATTCGAACCCAGGAGAGTATAAGGATGAGCGAGACGAAGGAAGCGGCGGCGACGAACGCCGCGGGCGGTTTCAAGCCGAAGAAGTCGGTTGCGCTGTCGGGCGTCGCGGCGGGCAACACGGCGCTGTGCACGGTCGGCAAGACCGGCAACGATCTGCATTACCGCGGCTACGACATTCTCGACATCGCCGGCTCGAGCGAATTCGAGGAGATCGCGCACCTGCTCGTGCACGAGACGCTGCCGAACGTCACCGAGCTGGCCGCGTACAAGGCGAAGCTGCGCGCGATGCGCGGGCTGCCCGCGAACGTGAAGGCGGCGCTCGAATGGGTGCCGGCGTCCGCGCATCCGATGGACGTGATGCGCACGGGCGTGTCGGTGCTCGGCACCGTGCTGCCCGAGAAGGACGATCACAACCTGCCGGGCGCGCGCGACATCGCGGACCGGCTGATGGCGTCGCTCGGCTCGATGCTGCTGTACTGGTATCACTATTCGCACAACGGCCGCCGGATCGAAACGGAAACCGACGACGATTCGATCGGCGGACACTTCCTGCACCTGCTGCACGGCAAGACGCCGTCGAAATCGTGGGTCGACGCGATGCACACGTCGCTGATCCTGTACGCGGAGCACGAGTTCAACGCGTCGACGTTCACGGGCCGCGTGATCGCCGGCACGGGCTCGGACATCTATTCGTCGATCACGGGCGCGATCGGCGCGCTGCGCGGGCCGAAGCACGGCGGCGCGAACGAGGTCGCGTACGAGATCCAGAACCGCTACCGCACGCCTGACGAAGCGGAAGCCGACATCCGCCGCCGCGTCGAGAACAAGGAAGTCGTGATCGGCTTCGGCCACCCCGTCTACACGATCTCCGATCCGCGCAACAAGGTGATCAAGGAAGTCGCGCGCAAGCTGTCGAAGGAAGCGGGCGACCTGAAGCTCTTCAACATCGCCGAGCGGCTCGAATCGGTGATGTGGGAGATCAAGAAGATGTTCCCGAACCTCGACTGGTTCAGCGCGGTGTCGTACCACATGATGGGCGTGCCGACCGCGATGTTCACGCCGCTCTTCGTGATCGCGCGCACGTCCGGCTGGAGCGCGCACATCATCGAGCAGCGAGTCGACAACAAGATCATCCGCCCGAGCGCGAACTACACCGGGCCGGAAGACCTGAAGTTCGTGCCGATCGAGAAGCGCTGATCGGCGGCATCCGGCGGCCGGGCGCGACGCCCGGCCGTTTCGCGACGATCGTTACCCAGTCTGTCCCCACGCAATGAACACTGCCAACCGCAAACCCCTGCCCGGCACGTCGCTCGATTATTTCGACGCGCGCGCCGCCGTCGACGCGATCAGCCCGGGCGCGTACGACACCCTGCCGTACACGTCGCGCGTGCTCGCGGAGAACCTCGTGCGCCGCTGCGACCCGGCGATCCTCGCCGATTCCCTGAAACAGCTCGTCGAGCGCAAGCGCGAACGCGATTTCCCGTGGTTCCCGGCGCGCGTCGTGTGCCACGACATCCTCGGCCAGACGGCGCTCGTCGATCTCGCGGGCCTGCGCGACGCGATCGCGGAGCGCGGCGGCGATCCGGCGAAGGTGAATCCGGTCGTGCCGGTGCAACTGATCGTCGATCACTCGCTCGCCGTCGAATGCGGCGGCTTCGATCCGGACGCGTTCGCGAAGAACCGCGCGATCGAGGATCGCCGCAACGAGGATCGCTTCCACTTCATCGAGTGGACGAAGAAGGCGTTCGAGAACGTCGACGTGATTCCGCCCGGCAACGGCATCATGCACCAGATCAACCTGGAGAAGATGTCGCCCGTGATCCAGGCGCACGACGGCGTCGCGTACCCGGACACCTGCGTCGGCACCGACAGCCACACGCCGCACGTCGACGCGCTCGGCGTGATCGCGATCGGCGTGGGTGGCCTCGAGGCGGAGAACGTGATGCTCGGCCGCGCGTCGTGGATGCGCCT
Source organism: Burkholderia sp. MSMB1498 (assembly GCF_001526245.1). NCBI lineage: Bacteria > Pseudomonadati > Pseudomonadota > Betaproteobacteria > Burkholderiales > Burkholderiaceae > Burkholderia > Burkholderia sp. MSMB1498. The sequence goes on along the minus strand of NZ_LOYJ01000124.1, from coordinate 241,525 downwards.
GCCGGACATCGTCGGCGTCGAGCTGACGGGCAAGCGCCAGCCCGGCATCACCGCGACCGACGTCGTGCTCGCGCTCACCGAATTCCTGCGCAAGGAAAAGGTGGTCGGCGCGTATCTGGAATTCCGCGGCGAGGGCGCGAAGAGCCTCACGCTCGGCGATCGCGCGACGATCTCGAACATGGCGCCCGAATACGGCGCGACGGCCGCGATGTTCTTCATCGACGGGCAGACGATCGATTATCTGCGCCTGACGGGCCGCAGCGACGAGCAGGTGAAGCTCGTCGAAACCTACGCGAAGGCGGCGGGCCTGTGGGCCGATACGCTCGCCAACGCGCAATACGAGCGCACGCTGACGTTCGATCTGTCGAGCGTCGTGCGCAACATGGCCGGCCCGTCGAACCCGCACAAGCGGCTGCCGACGTCGGACCTCGCCGCGCGCGGGATCGCCGGCCAGTGGGAGGAGAAGGCGGGCGAGATGCCCGACGGCGCGGTGATCATCGCCGCGATCACGAGCTGCACGAACACGAGCAACCCGCGCAACGTGATCGCCGCGGCCCTGCTCGCGCGCAACGCGAACGCGCGCGGCCTTACGCGCAAGCCGTGGGTGAAGAGCTCGCTCGCGCCCGGCTCGAAGGCGGTCGAGCTGTATCTGGAAGAAGCGAACCTGCTGCCGGAACTCGAGAAGCTCGGCTTCGGCATCGTCGCGTTCGCGTGCACGACCTGCAACGGGATGTCCGGCGCGCTCGATCCGAAGATCCAGCAGGAGATCGTCGAGCGCGACCTGTACGCGACGGCCGTGCTGTCCGGCAACCGCAACTTCGACGGCCGCATCCATCCGTATGCGAAGCAGGCGTTCCTCGCGTCGCCGCCGCTCGTCGTCGCGTATGCGATCGCCGGCACGATCCGCTTCGACATCGAGAAGGACGCGCTCGGCCACGACCAGGACGGCAAGCCCGTCACGCTGAAGGACATCTGGCCGACCGACGAGGAGATCGACGCGATCGTCGCGTCGAGCGTGAAGCCCGAGCAGTTCCGCCGCGTCTACGAGCCGATGTTCGCGCGCGCGGCCGACGCCGGCGAGCGCGCGGCGCCGCTGTACGACTGGCGGCCGCGGAGCACGTACATCCGCCGCCCGCCGTACTGGGAAGGCGCGCTCGCGGGCGAGCGCACGCTGCAGGGCATGCGAGCGCTCGCCGTGCTCGGCGACAACATCACGACCGACCACCTGTCGCCGTCGAACGCGATCCTGCTGGACAGCGCGGCCGGCGAATACCTCGCGAAGATGGGTCTGCCGGAAGAAGACTTCAATTCGTACGCGACGCACCGGGGCGACCACCTGACCGCGCAGCGCGCGACCTTCGCGAACCCGACGCTGATCAACGAGATGGCGGTGGTCGACGGCGCGGTGAAGAAAGGCTCGCTCGCGCGCGTCGAGCCGGAAGGCAAGGTCATGCGGATGTGGGAAGCGATCGAGACTTACATGAATCGCAAGCAGCCGCTGATCGTCGTCGCCGGCGCCGACTACGGCCAGGGCTCGTCGCGCGACTGGGCGGCCAAGGGCGTGCGGCTCGCGGGCGTCGAGGCGATCGTCGCGGAAGGCTTCGAGCGCATCCACCGCACGAACCTGATCGGCATGGGCGTGCTGCCGCTCGAGTTCAAGCCGGGCACGAACCGCACGACGCTTCGCATCGACGGCACCGAGACGTTCGACGTGATCGGCGGGCGCACGCCGCGCGCGGATCTCACGCTCGTGATCCATCGCGGGAGCGGCGAGCGCGTCGAGGTGCCCGTCACGTGCCGGCTCGATACGGCCGAGGAAGTGTCGATCTACGACGCGGGCGGCGTGTTGCAGCGCTTCGCGCAGGACTTCCTCGAATCGTCGAAGGCGGCGTAACGGTGCGGTGACGCGCGTTGCCGGGCGATGCGGCGACGCGCCGCCTTGCGGGGCCGTTCGCCGCGCGCGGGCGGCCCCGGCCCACCTGCATTGCATGAGATCGGAGTCGGTGCCGAAGCACTCGCTCCGATCGATCGACACAGGACATCACGAACCATGGCTCACCTCCCTCAAATCAGGATTCCCGCGACGTACCTGCGCGGCGGCACCAGCAAGGGCATGTTCTTCCGCCTGCAGGATCTGCCCGAGGCCGCGCAAAAGCCCGGCGCCGCGCGCGATGCGCTGCTGATGCGCGTGATCGGCAGCCCCGACCCGTACGGCAAGCAGATCGACGGGATGGGCGGCGCGACGTCGAGCACCAGCAAGACGGTGATCGTCGCGAAGAGCGCGCGTCCCGATCACGACGTCGACTACCTGTTCGGCCAGGTGTCGATCGACAAGCCGTTCGTCGACTGGAGCGGCAACTGCGGCAACCTGTCGGCGGCGGTCGGCCCGTTCGCGATCGCGGGCGGGCTGATCGATCCGGCGCGCGTGCCGGAGAACGGCGTCGCGATCGTGCGGATCTGGCAGGCGAACATCGGCAAGACGATCGTCGCGCACGTGCCGGTCACGCGCGGCGCGGTGCAGGAGACGGGCGACTTCGAGCTCGACGGCGTCACGTTCCCGGCCGCCGAAGTGCAGCTCGAATTCATGGACCCGGCGGCCGACGAGGAGGGCGCGGGCGGCGCGATGTTCCCGACCGGGAATCTCGTCGACGATCTGGAGGTGCCCGGCGTCGGCACGCTGAAGGCGACGATGATCAACGCGGGCATTCCGACGATCTTCGTCGACGCGGCGACGATCGGCTACACCGGCGCCGAGCTTCAGGACGCGATCAACGGCGATGCGAAGGCGCTCGCGATGTTCGAGACGATCCGCGCGCACGGCGCGCTGCGCATGGGCCTCATCGCATCGCTCGACGAAATCGCGACGCGCCAGCACACGCCGAAGGTTGCGTTCGTCGCGAAGCCGGCCGACTACGTCGCGTCGAGCGGCAAGCGCGTCGCGGCCGCCGACGTCGATCTGCTCGTGCGCGCGCTGTCGATGGGCAAGCTGCATCACGCGATGATGGGCACGGCGGCCGTGGCCATCGGCACCGCGGCCGCGATTCCGGGTACGCTCGTGAATCTCGCGGCGGGCGGCGGCGAGCGTGAGGCCGTGCGCTTCGGGCATCCGTCGGGCACGTTGCGCGTCGGCGCGGAGGCGAAGCAGGCGGGCGGCGAGTGGGTCGTCACGAAGGCGATCATGAGCCGCAGCGCGCGCGTGCTGATGGAAGGCTTCGTGCGGGTGCCGGGCGACGCGTTCTGACGCTTCGGCGCTTGGACGGGGCGATGACCGGGCGTTCGGGTGGTTAGTCGTGGCGCTGTTTCGATGATCGGGTGCTTCGGCGTTTTGACGTTCCTGCTTTCCGATGCCCGGAAGCTCCGATGCTCGAAGCTCGAAGCTCGAAGCTCGAAGCTCGAAGCTCGAAGCTCGAAGCTCGAAGCTCGAAGCTCGAAGCTCGAAAGTTCCGGAGTTCCTTGAATTTAGTGCTTCAAAGCTTCGACGTGCGGGCGGTTCGCCATCCGGGCGCTTCCGCGTCCCGATGCTGCGGTGATCTGAAGCTTCCATGATTTGGCATCCCGACGATCGCGCATGGTGGTGATCCGGGATGCCGCTATTCCGATGTTCGGCGCGACCGCTTTGCAACGGCGGATTCGCTGCCGTACCGTGCGCCACCCAAGCCACCCAAGCCACCCAAGTCACCCAAGTCACCCAAGTCACCCAAGTCACCCAAGTCACCCAAGTCACCCAAGCCGCGTGCCGTCTTCCACGCTCGCCCCGCCGTTTCACGCGGCCGACGAGGCCGCTCGCCTCCCCGCACGCGCAGCTTGCCGACGCGCTACGCCTTTTCTTCGACCGCACCCGGCTCGCGCCCGTCCCCGACACGGTTGATCGTGCCCTGAGCGACCGCGACGAGCCGTTCGTGATCGCCGTCGATCACGAACACGTGGCACTGGCAGGTCGCCTGATTCCGTCCCGCGTAAATCAGCTTCGCGCGCGCGATCAGCGTGCCGACGACGGCCGGGCGCAGGTAATTGATCTTGTATTCGCTAGTGACGACGCGCGGACCGAGCGCGAGCGCGCCGGCGAACGTCAGCGCGTTGTCGGCGAGATAGCTGATGACGCCGCCGTGGACGAAGCCGTACTGCTGCCTGAGCTCGTCGCGGATCGGCAGGCGCAGCGATGCCTCGTCGCCGCCGATGTGCACGAGCTCGGTGCCGAGCAGCATGCTGAAGGGTTGCGCGCGCAGGGCGCCGCGCGCGTGGTCCACGATGTCGGTCATCGACGTTCCTTCGCTATCGATTGAATTGATACGTTGAACAATGCGGTGCGATGCGCGCGCCGCCGATGCAATCCGGCTCTTTGCGCTCCACTCTAGGAAGGGGGCGGGCGATACGCAAGGAAATTCGTCGTGCCGGCGCACTATTGGCGGGGTTCGTTCGCCGAATCGCGCCGAAGCCGTGCCGAATCGCGCCGAAGCCGCGTTTGGCGGCGCGAAACCGGGGCATGCTCGAAGGCGGCGGCTCCCGACAATGCTGCCGCGGCTGGCGGCTGGCGGCTGGCGGCTGGCGGCCGGCGGCCGGCGGCCGGCGAATGGCGGTTGGCGAATGGCGGCGCGCGGCGCGCGGCGTGCTGCGTGCGGTGCGATGCACGGCGCGCGGCTTGCGATGCGCGATGCGCCGGCGCATCGTCGGACCGATGCCGAGCGGGGCGTCGGTCGCTGCATCGATCGCCGGCAGTTCGCCGGCAGTTCGCCGGCGGATCGCGCGCCGAGCCCGCGCCGACCGCGCGATGCAACGCTCGAGCCGAGCGTTGCGCATGCCTGGCGCCGGGCCGCTCGCTCCGCAGGCTCGGCATTCGGCAGACCACTACCAGTTTTGGTAGATAGCGAAAGCGCGCAGGCGACCTAACCTTAGTACGCAGACCCGCCGACGACGCGCAAGCGTCCCGCCTGACGGGCGTACGGAGACAACCGCGTTACCGCCGCAGAACAACGACGCGCCTGTTCAGAAGGACAAGTAATGGCAAATCACGGGCGGCAAGCGGCACGGCGCGGGACGCCGTGTCGCCGCATGGCGAGAAACGCGTCATTCATCGACGAAACTCCCGATCCTGCAGAACCACGACAGCCAGACGCATATCGCCGGTTGCAGGAGAGGGCACGGGGCTGTCGGCCATCGTCATTTTCAACGAGGAAATCATGAGTCAAGCACACGGTCATCCGATCACGCCGTATGGCGTGGCGATCCATCAGGCGATCGCCGGCGGCGATCTCACGCAGATGAAGTCGCTGCGCAAGCAGGCACAGACGCTGCTGAGCGAACAGGGCAACCTGGCCACGGCGCTCGAGCTGCTCGAGATCGAAATCGCCAAGCTCGAACAACGGAAGTAGCCGCGAGAGCGCCGCTTCGGCGCGCCGTTTCGCCGCGGCGGCGTTTCAGTGTTTCGTCGTCGTTCAACCACCCGCATCAAGGAGGCTCACATGTCCGAAGATCTTCGTGTCGGTTTGTTTCCGGTTCGCTACATCGTCGGCACCGGGCTGCCCGGCGCGCCGCAGCTCGTGCTCAATCTGGTGGTCGACACGGTCGACCATAGCGTCGTCGGCACCGCGACGATCTCGCAGGCCGTGAATCCGCCGCTCAACTTCCGCGCGGACGTCTGGGGCACCTACGTGTTCCGGCTCGGCCCGCCGCCGCGTCGCGACGGCCGCGGCGCGATCGTGCAGATCTCGCTGCAGGGCAACCAGGGCGGGCCGCACTCGAATTCGATGATCACGTTCTTCGGCGAGCTGCTGCTCAAGGGCGACGGCAAGACGGGCGTCGCGTCGTATCGCTATTACTCGAACGGCACCTGGCACGAAGTCGAGAACGTACCGGTCAAGGCCGATCCGGAAGTCGTGCCGCTCGAGCCCGGCCCGGTCATTCGCGAATCGTCGCGCACCCCTTACGGGCCGGTGCCGCTGTACGGGGTGACGATCCAGTATGCGGCCGCGTCCGGCGATCTCGCGCACATGAAGACGCTCGCCGCCTACGCGCGCCAGCAGCTGGAAAGCCGCGACGACATCGCGTCCGCGCTCGGCGCGCTGAAGGCGGAAATCGCCAAGCTCGAAAGCCGGCAGTGAGCGGCGCGGGCTTGCATCGACATCGTTCGTACATCTTCGTGGAGCTAACGTCATGGCTACTACCGGTCTGTTTCCCGTCCAACTTCGCGTCGCGACGCCCAATCTCGGCGCGCCGGTCCTCTGGTTGTATCTGCTCGTCAACGAAGTCGAGAAGATCGTCTCGGGCTTCGCACGCATCACCCAGCCGATCTATCCGCCGCTGCATTTCCGCGCACGCGTCACCGGGCAGTTCCATCTGATGAGGATCGACCCGCTGTCGCCGCCGATGATCGCGCTGAGCGTCACGGGCAGCCCGAGCGGTCCGGTCGCGCCGCAGGTGGTGATTCTGGAGTTCAACGGCTTGCTGACCGAGGACTGGCAGTCGGGTACGGCGAATTATCGCTACCTGCACGAAGGGCGCTGGCATTCGATCGAGCACGCGATCGTGTCGAAAGACAACTCGCTGATCCCGCTCGATCCGCCGCACGAGCACGTGGGCGTGCTGTACGGAGTCAGCCTGCAGGAAGCGCGGGCGTCCGGCGATCTGAGCCGGATGAAGGGGCTCGCGCAGCAGGCGGAGCAGCAACTCGCCGACCACGACGCGATTGCCGCCGAGCTCGACAAGCTCGAAGCGGAAATCTCGCGCCTGGAAGCGCGCCGCTGAGCGCGGCCGCGCGACTTGCCGCACGCGCGGGGGTGTTCCGCGCGTGCGGCGGCCACTGCCCCACGAGGAGACATCGACATGAGCACACTGGACGCGCGCCCGGCCCGCTACCTGGTCGACCGCGACTATCAACGCTTCGTCCCGGTTCATGCCGTTTGGGAAATCACGCTCGCCTGCGATCTCAAATGCCTGCACTGCGGCTCGCGGGCCGGCCGCCGGCGGACGAACGAGCTGAGCACCGCCGAATGCCTCGAGGTGATCGACGCGCTCGCGCGGCTCGGCACGCGCGAGGTGTCGATGATCGGCGGCGAGGCGTATCTGCGCAAGGACTGGACGCAGCTGATCCGCGCGATCCGCTCGCACGGCATGTATTGCGCGATCCAGACGGGCGGCCGCAACCTGACGCCGAAGCGCCTCGCGCAAGCGGTCGAGGCCGGCCTGAACGGCGTGGGCGTGTCGCTCGACGGGCTCGCGCCGCTGCACGACAAGGTGCGCAACGTGCCGGGCGCGTTCGATCGCGCCGTCGACACGCTGCGCCGCGCGCGCGACGCGGGCCTCGCGGTGAGCGTCAACACGCAGATCGGCGCGCAGACGATGGCGGACCTGCCCGCGCTGATGGACACGATCATCGAGCTCGGCGCGACGCACTGGCAGATTCAGTTGACGGTCGCGATGGGCAACGCGGTCGACAACGACGAACTGCTGCTGCAGCCGTACCGGCTGGCCGAACTGATGCCGCTCCTCGCGAAGCTGTATACGGACGGCCTGAGCCGGGGCCTGCTGATGAACGTCGGCAACAACATCGGCTATTACGGCCCGTACGAGCATCTGTGGCGCGGCTTCGGCGACGAGCGCGTGCACTGGAGCGGCTGCGCGGCCGGCCAGACCGTGATCGCGCTCGAAGCGGACGGCACCGTGAAGGGATGCCCGTCGCTCGCGACGGTCGGCTTCTCGGGCGGCAACGTGCGCGACCTGTCGCTCGAGGACATCTGGCGCACGAGCGAAGGCATCCATTTCGGCCGGTTGCGCTCGGTCGACGATCTGTGGGGCTTTTGCCGCAGTTGCTATTACGCGGACGTATGCCGCGGCGGATGCACGTGGACGTCGCATTCGCTGCTCGGCAAGCCGGGCAACAATCCGTACTGCCACTATCGCGTGCTCGAGCTGCGGAAACAGGGCCTGCGCGAGCGGATCGCGAAGGTGCAGGACGCGGGCCCGGCGTCGTTCGCGGTGGGCCGCTTCGATCTCGTGACCGAGCGCATCGAAGACGGCGAGCCGGTGTCGAGCATCGTCCGCTCGGGGCAGGTGATCGAGCTCGCGTGGAAGAACAGGGGCAAGCGCTCGCCGGACGTCGGGCGCGTGCCGCCGAGGCTGAAGCTGTGCCGCAACTGCGACGGCTACGTGTACCCGAGCGAGCGCACCTGCCCGCATTGCGGCAGCGACATCGAAGCGGCCGCGCGAGCCTACGAGCAGGAGACGCAGCGCCGGCACGCGCTGATGCAGGATCTGGAGCGCCTGCTGGGCCTGCCGGCGTCGACGTAGGGCGGCCCGCGCGGGCGGGCTCGCCCGCGCCTCGTTCGGCTCGCTCGGCTTGTCCGGCGGGCCTCGAGCGATCGAAGAGTCCCTACGCCGCATGCGTGATCGCTCAAGTCCGCCGCCGAAATGCCGCTAAAGCCAAGGCAGTATCTCTTCTTGGCTCTAACGGAAATTCATGTTCAGCAAAATCAAGCTCGCATCCGGGCTGCTCGGCGTGCTCGTCGTGTTCTGCCTGTTTCTGATCGCGGTCGAGGGGCTCGGCTTCTGGTCGCTGTCCGCGTCGCGCAGCAACGTCGACGATTTGTCCAACGTCGCGATCAAGCAGGTCGATGCCGCGACCGTCGCGACCCAGCACATGCTCGACGCCCGCACCAACCTGTCCCGCGCCAGCACGCGGATGGTGAAGGGCGATCCGATGCCCACCGAGACGCTCCAGCACGTGCGCGACCAGCTCACGCTCGCCGATCGCGCGTTCGCCGACTTCACCGCCGCGCCGACGATCAGCGCCGAGAACACCGAGCGCGCGGCGGCGCTCACCGACCGCTACCGCAAGTACCACGCGGCGCTCGTCGATCTCGTGCGGTTCCTCGAAACCAACAACATGCAGGCGTTCTTCGACCAGCCGACGCAGGAGATCCAGGACACCTATCTCGGCGAACTGCGCACGTTCTCGGACTTCAGCGGCCGGACGAGCCAGCACGCGCTCGGCATGATCGACACCGGGATGCGCTGGTTCGAGACCGTCGGCGTGGTGCTGCTCGTGCTGATGCTCGCGTGCATCGCCGGGATCTACGTCGTCGCGCGGCGCGCGGTGGTCGCGCCGCTCGCGCAGGCGTGCGTGCACTTCGACCAGATGGCGCGCGGCCGTCTCGACGAGAAGGTGACGCCGCACGGCGTCCATGAAATCGAGCGCCTGCTGCGCGGGCTCGCCGACATGCAGGCGAGCGTCGCGGGGACCGTGCGCACCGTGCGCAACGCGTCGAACGCGATCCACCTCGGCGCGGCCGAGATCGCGAGCGGCAACGCGGATCTGTCCGCGCGCACGTCGAGCCAGGCCGCGTCGCTCGAGGAAACGGCGGCGAGCATGGAGGAGCTGACCGCAACCGTGCGGCAGAACAGCGACAGCGCGCGCGCGGCGAGCGCGCTCGCCGACGATGCGTTGCAGACGACGAAGAACGGCGGCGCGATCGTCGACGACGTGATCGACAAGATGCACGCGATCGCGCACAGCTCGGGCCGGATCGCCGAGATCATCGCGGTGATCGACGGCATCGCGTTCCAGACCAACATTCTCGCGTTGAACGCGGCCGTCGAGGCGGCGCGCGCGGGTGAGGAAGGGCGCGGCTTCGCAGTGGTCGCGGGCGAGGTGCGCTCGCTCGCGCAGCGCAGCGCGCAGTCGGCGAAGGAGATCAAGGCGCTGATCGAGGAATCGGTCGCGCAGATCGACGGCGGCTCCGAACTCGTCGAGCGGGCGGGCGAGGCGATGCGCTCGGTGTCGGCGTCGATCGGGCGGGTCGCGCAGACGATGACCGAGATCACGGCTGCATCGATCGAGCAGAGCGCGGGGATCGAGCAGGTGAATCAGGCCGTCACGCAGATGGAGCAGTTGACGCAGCAGAACGCGGCGCTTGTCGAGGAAGTCGCGGCGGCGGCCGGGTCGCTGAACGAGCAGACCGAGCAGTTGCAGCGGTCGGTTTCGGTGTTCGAGCTGGGCGACGCGCGCGGACGCCGGCCGGCCGGCGCCGCGACGCGCGCCGATGCGGCCGAGCCGCGGCTCGCGGGCGCGTAGCGTCGAGCGAGCCGGGCGCGAGGCGCGAGGCGCGAGGTGCGAGGCGCGAGGTGCGAGGCGCGAGGTGCGAGGTGCGAGGCGCGAGGTGCGAGGCGCGAGGTGCGAGGTGCGAGGTGCGAGGCGCGAGGTGCGAGGCGCGAGGTGCGAGGCGCGAGGTGCGAGGCGCGTGGTGCGAGGCGCGAGGTGCGTGGTGCGAGGCGCGTGGTGCGTGGTGCGTGGTGCGAGGCACGTGAGCGGCACGGGCCTTGCCTCATCCGTCGCTCCGCTCGGGCCGCGACAGCGGCGCGTTCACGCGGCCCGCTTCGGCGTCGCGCCGACGAGCAGCCGCACCGCGACGGCCGCCGCGAGCGCGAATGCGCCGCTCACGCACAGCGCGACCGAAAAGCCGCTCGCGAAGCCGGACGGCGCGATCCGCGCGAGCGCCGCGCCGGCATGCGGCGAGAGGCTGCGTAACGCCTGCGCGAGGTCGCCCGCGAGCAGGCTCGACATGAAGCGCGCGTCGAGCGCGCCGAGCAGGTCCGGCGTGTGCGCGACGCGTTCGGCGAGCGCCGCGTGGGTCCGCGCGGCGAGCACGGCGCCGAGCACGCCGACCGACGTCACGATCGCGGAAAAGCGCGTCGTGGTGCTGATGCCCGACGCCATCCCGGTCCGCTCCGGCGGCACGCACGCCATGATCGCCTTTTGCGTGTCGCCGTTCAGGATGCCCGCGCCGCATCCGGTGATCAGCATGCCGAGCGCGACGAGGCCGTAATGCGACGCGCCCGCGAACGCCGCGGTCGCGAAATTCCCGATGCCGATCAGCGCGAGCCCGCAGCCGAGCACGGTCGCGGCCGGCGCGCGCGCCGACAGCGCCGCGCCGAGCGACGGCCCGACGACCATCGCGAGCGCGAACGGCAGCATGCCGAGCCCCGCGTCGATCGCGGACATCCCGAAGCCGATCTGCAGATAGAGCGGCAGGAAAGTCATCATCACCTGCGCGCACGCCGCGTAGCCGAACATCGCGAGCAGCGCGCCGACGAAGCGCGGTTCGCCGAACAGCGCGAGGTCGATCATCGGGCGCCGCTGCCAGCGCTCGACGCCGACGAACGCCACGACGAGCGCCGCGCTCGCCGCGAAGCGCGCGAGCGTGCCGGGCGCCGACCAGCCGAGCGACGGCGCGTCGATCAGCGCCCAGATGCCGATCGCGAGCGCCGAGCCGAACAGCACGCTGCCCGGCACGTCGATGCGCTTCGCGTGCGGGTCGCGCGATTCGTCGATCGTCGCGCGAACCGCCACGGCGAGCGCGATGCACACCGGCAGGTTCAGCAGGAAGATCCAGCGCCACCCGATCCATTGCGCGATCGCGCCGCCGACGAGCGGCGCGATCGTCGTCGCGATCCCCATGCACATCCCCCAGATCGCCCATGCGCGCGCGCGGTCGCGGCCGTCGGGGAAGCGGTTGGCGATCACGGCGAGCGCCGACGTGAGCAGCATCGCGGCGCCGACGCCCTTGACCGCGCGCGCGACGTTGAGGAACACGGCCGACGGCGCGAGCCCGCAGCCGAGCGACGCGACGAAGAACACCGCGAGCCCGGCGAGCAGCACGCGCTTGCGGCCCGCGCGGTCGGCGAGGCCGCCCGCCGGCAGCAGGCACGCGGCGAACGCGGTCATGTACGCGCTCACCACCCATTCGATGTCCGCGAAGCTCGCGTGGAACGTGCGGGCGATCGACGGCAGCGACACCGCGACGACGTTGGTGTCGAGCACGATCAGCGAGCAGGTCGCGGAGGCGGTCGCGAGCGCGCGCCAGGCGGTGCTGCGGTGCGCGCGCGGGGGCGCGGCGGAGCCCGGCGCGGCAATGGGCGCGGGGGCGGGCGTGATCGCGGGCGTGGGTGCGGCGGGCGACCCCGGCACATGAAGGATGGGCTCCATCGGAGCGGATCGAGAAGGCGAATCGTGCATGCCGGACACCGTGACGCGAAGGGAGAACGGCATGTTAGGCTGGTCGCCTATTGCACGTCATTGATATAGAAATTCATCTTTATTGCATCGTGGAGCAATAAATGGATCGCCTCGAACTGCGTCACGTCCGCGCATTTCTCTGCGTCGCCCGGCATTTGCACTTCGCCCGCGCGGCGGACGAGCTCGACATCGCGCCGCCCGCGCTGACGCGGCTCATCCAGGACGCGGAGCGGCTGCTCGGCGTGCGGCTGTTTCATCGCACGCGGCGCTCGGTCGCGCTGAGCGCGGCGGGCGCCGTGTACGTCGGCCAGGCCGAGGCGGCGCTCGCGCATCTCGCGCGCGGCCGGGAGCTGGCGGCGCTCGCCGAGCGCGGCGAGATCGGGCGGATCGAGGTCGGGTACGTGTCGTCGGCGGCGTACTCGGGCGTGCTGCAACGCACGATCGGCGCGTTTCGCGACGCGCATGCGGGCATCAGCGTGGACGTGCGGGAGGTCTCGATGGGCGCCGTCGCCGCGCAACTCGACGCGGGCACGCTCGACGTCGCGTACGTGCGTCCGCCGCTGCCGTTGCCGGACGGCGTGCTGACGCACACCGTGCATCGCGACGTGTTCGTCGCGGCGTTGCCCGCGCATTCGCCGCTCGCGGCGGGCGAATCGATCCGGCCGGCCGCGCTCGCGGGCGAGCGCTTCGTCGTGCCCGAGCAGGCGCTCGGCACGCTCGAAGTCGCGCGCCGCGGGCGTTTCGAGCCGATCGTCGCTGCGCGGCCGGGCGCGCTTGTCGCGGTGTTGGCGTACGTGTCGGTCAGCGGATTCGTCGCGGTCGTGCCGCAGGCGCTCGTCGGCTGCGTCTCGCTGCCGGGCGTCGCGTATCGGCCGATCGAGGGCAAGCCGATTCCGTCGGAAGTCGCGCTCGCGTACCGGAAGCACGAGAAGGCGCCTGCCGTGCGCGCGTTCGTGCGGTACGTGCGGCAGGCGACGCTTTAGCGGAGAGCCGAGTCGTGCGCGGCGGGGGATTCGGCGGTTGGGGGGATTCGTTTTCCGGGGCTCGATGCCGCGAGCTTGGGGGGCTCGGTTGGGAGCTCGGTTGGGAGCGCGGAATTCGGAACTTGCGGCTTGATGGTCGAGACGTGGAGCACGGAGCGCGAAACTCGGGGTTCAGGTTTCCGAACCGGGAACTCGGGACTCGGAGCCGGGTCCGGAGCTCGATGCTCGATGCTCGATGCTCGATGCTCGATGCTCGATGCTCGATGCTCGATGCTCGATGCTCGATGCGAGAGGCGCATGAACACACCTGCAGGCTTTGCGATATGAAATCGCGACTGCGCCGACGCAAATGCGCGGGCGCGCACGGCGGCGCGGCACATCGGCCTCTCGCGCCGAGGCGCCTTCGCCGCGCCCCGCGCCCCGCGCCCCGCGCATCAAGCATCAAGCATCAAGCATCAAGCATCCGCAGGCAGCGATGCGTACGCGGTCGCGAGGTGATACGGCGTCGTCGACGGCATGTCCGCGCGCGACACGTCGCCCTGCGCGGTCTTGCACTCGTACCAGCCGCGCGGATGCAGGAATCGCTCGGCGAAGCGGGCGATCTGACGGGCGAGCGCGTCCGGCTCGCCGCCGTGCGTCGCGAGCGCGCGCAGATATTCGGTCTGCGCCCAGATGCGCTGCGTGCCGTCGATGCATGCGCCGTGCTCGTCGGTCGCCGCGCGGACGCCGCCCGTGCCCGGATCGACGCCGTGCCGCTGCGCGAACGCGTACGCACGCGCGAGCGCGTCGGGCAGGCCCGTCGCCGCGAGCCGCGCGCCCGCCGCGTTGACGAGATAGAACCATTCGAACTGATGGCCGGGCTCGAAACGATTGTCGGCGCTGCCGAGCGGCAGCTCCGCGACGCAGCCGGTACGCGGATCGACGAACGTGCGCTCGACCGCCTGCGCGGTGCGCAGCAGCGCGTCGTCGAACGCGGCGTCGCCGAACGCGCGGCTCGCGGCGAGCCAGCCTTCCGTCAGATGCATCAGCGGATTCTGCAGCGGGCCGCCTGCCGTCGCGGCGAAGTCCTCGCCGCGTGCCGAATCGAGCAGCGCGCTGCCGGGCGCCGGCGCGAAGCGCTCGCCGATCAGCGCCGCCGTGCGCTGCGCGACCTCGCGCGCGTCGCGATTGCCGAACGCCGCGAAGTACTCGGCGCACGCGAACACGACGAACGCGTGCGTATACAGATCCTTGGTGCGATCGAGCGGCGCGCCCTGCGCGTCGACGCTGAAAAACCAGCCGTCGTGGCGAGGATCGCGAAAGTGGCGGCACAATGCGGCGAAGAGCGCGTGCGCGTGCTCGGCGTCGCCCGCGTGCGAGAACACGAACAATTGACGCGCGCACGCCATCGCGCGATAGCGGGTGACGGGCAGCGGCGCGTGCGTGTCCGGCGCGACGGCCTCGAACGGCAGTTGCAGCGCCTGGTTGAAGCCGGGCCCGCGCCAGAGCGGCAAGACGACTTGCGCGAAGTGGCGGCGCAACTGAGCGGCCTGGCCGGAAGCGGAGACGGGTGCGGACATGGCGAATGACGACGCGGTTGACGGTGGAAGAACGCGGCCCCGGACATGCGGGCCGAGCGGCAAGGATAAAGCATGCGGCCCGCCGCCGTCGAAAAAAGGAGAGTGCGGATGCTGAACAACGTCGAACTCATCATGCGGCTGATTCTCGCGGCGGCGCTCGGCAGCGTCATCGGCATCGAGCGCGAGCGACTTTCGTGGGCGGCGGGGCTGCGCACGCACATGCTCGTGTGCGTCGGCTCGGCGCTCATCATGATCGTGTCGGCGTTCGGTTTCGCCGACGTGCTGGGCGAGGCGCACGTCGATCTCGATCCGTCCCGGATGGCCGCGCAGGTCGTCTCGGGGATCGGCTTTCTCGGCGCGGGGTCGATCCTGCTGCGCGGCGAGATCGTCCGCGGGCTGACGACGGCGGCGAGCCTGTGGTCGGTCGCGGCCGTCGGGCTCGCGGTGGGCGGCGGACTGTACGTGGCGGCGATCGCGGCGACCATCATCATTCTCGTGATCCTCGCCGGCATCAAGCCGCTCGAGCGGCGCTACCTGACCGTGCGCCAGCGCCGTCATCTCGTGCTGCTGGTCGAGCGCGGCACGCTGACGTTCGATTCGCTGCACGCGGCGCTCGGCGTCGACAGCGCGCGCGTCAAGCGCTTCATCGTCCAGCAGAGCGAGGATGCGGCGGACAGCGACGAAGTGACGATCGCGCTTAGCCGCGTATCGGACGGCGAATACGAGAGCATGTGCGCGCGGCTGCGGCAATTGCCGGGCGTGAGGGGCTTCACCGAGCAGAAGAGCGGCTTGCCGGACGATTGAGGCACGGGATCGCGCGGCGGGCGTGAGACAATGCGGCCTTCCCGAAATTGTTCGCAGCACATGCCCGGCGCGCGTGCGGCGCGCCGCTGAACGATCCATGACCGATTCCGCAGCATTCTCACGTACTCGTTCCTCCCGTTCGTCCACGACCAGGCGGCGGCCGCGCGCCGCGGCGGCGAACGGCCGCGTGCAATCGCGCGCGGCGGTGCGCTCCGGTCGTGACGCGGCCTCGAGCGAAGCGTTTCGCGACGAGCACACGCTCGATCTGTTCGGCGCCGCCGCCGCGGGAGCGCGCGCGCAGACGGACGATGCGGCTGCCGGTTCGGGGGGCGACGGGAAGCGCGATGCGCAGGGGCGTGCGCAGCAAAGCAGTTTTGAGGGCTTCGATTCGCCGCGCGGCGAGGCCGACTTGCGTGCGGGGCATGCGCGGGACGCGGAGGGAGCGGCTCGTGGCGGGATGGCGGGCGGCTCGGCTGCTGGCGTGACGGTCGTGGAGGCGGCGGCCGATGCCGTGGCGGCTGATGATCGGGCAGGGGCTCGCGCCGATGCTCAGGCCGATGCTCGTACCGATGCTCACGCTGACGCTCGTACCGATGATCAGGCCAACGCTTGGGCCAATGATCAGGCCAACGCTCAGGCCAACACTCAGGCCAACGACGGGACAGCCAGCGCTCCAGCCGACGAATCGGCGGACCAGACGAAAACGGGCGTGTCGATGGCCGAGCCTGCCGACGAGACATCGGACGACGCAACGCGGAGCGCGTCTGCCGCGCCGCCGATCGCAGAAACGGCGGATGCCGTCGTCATGCCGCGTGCGGCGGGCGCGGCGACGTCGAACGCCAAGGCGGAAAGCGCGCGTCGCGCGCGTGAGACGGTGCGCGACGCCGAAAGCGTCGGCGAACGGGCGGATCTGCTGGGCGGATTCGCTGACAGCACGACCGCACATACGCAAGACGGCGCGCACGAGCGCTCCGCCGCCGAGACGACGGGCGACCGCCCGCAAGACAAGACTTCGGCGCATGAAGCGACAAGCACCGCAGCGAGTTCCATCGAGGCCGCATCGGCCGATGCGGCCCCTGGGCGGCGCGATGCATCCACCGTCGACATATCGGCCCCGGTGGCGCCGAACGTCGGCGCTGACGACGCGGCGGCCGCCCGGCCGCCCCGTTCGCGCCGTTCGTCTTCGCGTCGCGCGAACGGCAAGAAGCAGGCGGCCGAAAGCGGCACGCCTGCGCGCCGCACGCCTGAAGGCGATGCAGCTCGCGGCCAGGCGAGCGGAGGTCGAACCGTCACAGGCGAAGCGGCTCGAAGCCAAGCGTCGGCGGAATCGGTGCGGCAGGAATCGGTGCGGCAGGAATCGGCCGAACACGGCCGGGCCGCCGAAGCGGCCGCGAAGAAGCGCGCGGCGGATCGCGCGCCAACGAACCCAAAGCGAGCCGATTCGATCCCGGCGAATTTGCAGCCGGCATCGCCGGTTGCGATTCGAACGGCAAGCGCCGCGGCGCGCAGCGACGCCGCCGCGTCGGATGACGCACAGGCGCCGTCGCAATTGTCGAACGCGCGGCACGCAAACGGCAATGCGACGCCTGCCGCGTACGCATTCGGGGCGACGAACGGCGCCGGCGGCGTCGGTAATAGCGTCAGCAACGACAATTCCGACAATCCCGGCAATCCGCCCCATCCCCCCGCGACTGTCGCGCATTCCGGATCGCCCGCGTCTGGCGGAGCGTCGGCGTCTCCCGCACCCGATCGCCAGACGGCCGAGCCGCACGCGGCTCCCGCGCCGTCGAATGCGCCCGCCGCGCCGCTCGACCTCGACGCCCAGTTGCGTCCGCTCGCCGACCGCGTCCGCGCGCTCCAATCGGAAACTATCGATCTGCGACGGGCGGCCGATACGGAGATGCGCCGGGTCAACCGTCTGCTGCTCGCGCTCGCGGTGGTCGTGCTCGCGGCGATCGCCGCGCTGATCGTGCAGGCGATCCAGTCATCGCGGCAGCGTGATGAATATGCTGCGTTGCAGCAACGCATCGACCGACTCGTCGCCGCTCAGGCGACCCAGGAGGCAACGATCGCGACGCTGACCCAGCGCCAGGACGAGCTCGGCGCGCAGCTGGAACGCTTGACGACCCATCCTTACGGCGTCGCGACGCCGGCCAGGCGGCCACACCGAGGCCGCGGCCACTGATTGGAAAGGGACGGCTGGCCGATGCGGCGCGATGCCGCGCGCATGTTGCGAGAACGCGACGCGCCGGTTCCATTTGTGCGGAAAACGAACATTCCGCAGAGATTTTGCTGCGACGCACTAGCGAAATCTAGGGAAAACCCCTAGAATTTATCTAAGGGAAAACCCTAGACGCTAGCTGACAGGAGTCGCAAATGAGCCTCATCTTCGCACTGCTTCAAAAGATCGAAGACCTTTTCGCGTCGCCGCATCTGCCGCTCGACGCCGACTATTCGTACAAAGCCCGCCACGCCGAATCGGAGCGGGTGCGCAAGTCGCACGTCGCTCAGATCGGCCTGATCCGTCGCTGATTGACGCCGTCGGCGAGGTCGCGGCCCGTTCGCGCGTTCGCCAGCCGGCGGATGAGAAGCCGCATCCGGTGAAATGGCGGCCCGCGCCGGCAGGCACGACGCGCCCGGTCACGGCGAATTCAACGAACCGCCGCTGCGCCGAAAGCCGGCGGCGCAGCGCGCCTTTGCGCCAGCCGCGATCGACCGGCGTCTTTCGTCGCGTGCATCGCCGATCGCGCCGTGATGCGGCCGACGATCGATCGACGACGGTGCGGCAGCGGCCGCGCCAGCCTCGGTTCGAACCGCCGCGCGCCGCTTCTCGCTTGCAGCTCACTCGCCGCCTTGGTGGAGCGCAGCCTCGCCGCGATAGACCCTGATCGCCATCGCGATCGCGGCGAGGCTGCACACGACGCCGACGACGAACACCGCCGACGTGTCGGCGAATTTCGCGACCACGCCGGCAAGCGGCGCTGACAGGCCGATCGCGATGTCGAAGCATGCGTCATAGAAGCCGATCGCCATCCCGAAGTCGTGCCGCGCGATACCGCGAATCGCGACGAGCGCGAGCAGCGGATAAATCATCGACACGCCGAAGCCGCTCAGCGCGGCGCCGAGCATCGACATCGACGGGCTCGTCGACTGCCAGATCAGCAGTTGCCCGACTGCCTCGATCGACAACATCCCCACCGCCATCACGGGCGAGCTGTTCCTGTCCGTGCTCGAGCCGAGCAGCAGCCGTGCGCTCACGTAGCCGATCCCGAACGCGGACAGCGCATATTCCGCGCCCGACCAGCCCTTCTCCATGTATGCGATCGCCACGAACGACGTGACGGTCACGTAGCCGACGGTCGCGAGCCCGAACACGAGGCCGGGCCGCCAGATTTTCCGGATCGTCCGCAACGCGCTGCCCTTGTGACCGGCGGGCGCGGCAAGGTGCGCGTTCGGCAGCCGCACCGCGATGAGCAGGCCGATCAACGGAATGACCGCGGTCGCGAGCGCGACGATCGTGAAGCCGAACATCTCGTTGAGCGCGGCGGCGAGTGCCGCCCCGGCCGAAATGCCGGCGAACATCGCGATGCCGATCCACGAGAGCGCCTTGCCCGCGTTGCTCGCGCCGAATATGCCGATCGGCCAGGTGCTGCCGCCCGTGAACAGCAGGCCCTGCGCGAAGCCCATCGCGATCCGGCCGACGACGACGAGCGCGAGGCCGAGCGCCGGCGTCGCCGCGAATTCGCTGCCGACGAAGTAGAACGCGCCCGACGCGAAGCTGCCGATCAGGCCGATCGTCACGGCGATCTTGGGGCCCTTGCGGTCGGCGGTGACGCCGGCGAAGTGCCGCGTAAGCAGCGTCGCGACGGATTCGACGCCCATCACGAGCCCGACGACCGTCATTCCGTATCCGAGCTTCGCGTTGACGAATGCGGGGACAGATCCGAGCGGCATACCCATCGCCATCAGGCCGAGAAAGACGACCACTGCTATCGGAACGAAGCGGCTCAGGCGGGCCGGCTGCACCTCCATACATTCGCTCATCGATGTTCCTGTCGGAAAAAAAGCGTCGAGAAAACGCTCGCCGTGAGCGATCGCCTTCCATAAACGGACGCGTTGTGCAATGTCGTCGTTGTCGTGCCGACGCGCGGAGCCCGGTTTCCGACGGATTGTATCCGCTGCGGCGATTTTGTTCCGACGATTGATTCGCGCGGTGGAACGCTGCCGGTGTGACGGTTGAATTCGCGACGTCGAGGCCGTTTCGTCGGCGGACGGGCGGACGGGCGAGGAAAAGCGAGATCGCGTGGGAACGGGGCTAGACGGCGAACGAAGCAGCGAGCGAAGCAGCGAACGAGACAGCGGGCGAGGCAGTGAACGAGGCGGCAAACAAGAGGGCGGACGTGGCCGTGGGCACGGCGGGCACGCGGATCGCGCGAAGCGATGGGCGGAGACGCCGCCGGCGCGTTCGGCAAAAATGGGAAACGGACGGCCGCGTACCGAGCGCGCAAATCGACGCGCTCGAACACGATCGAGCCGACAGCGCGAACGCACGCATCCGGCGGCTCGCGAGCGAATTCCGATTCGCGCAATCTCCCGCCGCCCGCTACACTGGGTGATACACCGGCATCTTCGAAGAGGTGCGGCATGCTCCAGATGCGCCCGATGACCCAGACGGAATTCCGCGAATACCGGGAACGCGCCGCGCGCGGCTATGCGCGGGATCTGATCGAATCCGGCCAGAGCGAGCCCGACGAAGCCGACGAGCGCGCGCTTGCCTGCATCGACACGCTGCTGCCCGATGGGCTCCTCACCGACGACCAGGTGTTGCTCACGCTGCGCGAATCCGGCGACGGCGTCGTGCTCGGCCACCTGTGGTATGGCGTCGTCGCGGAAGGGCCGCACCGGACGCTCTTCATCTACGATCTCGAAATCGAGCCCGCCTTTCGCCGCCAGGGCTGGGCGACGCGCGTGCTGCAGGCGCTCGAGGACGATGCGCGGCAATTGCGCGTGAGCGAGATCGGCTTGTCGGTGTTCAATCACAACACGGCCGCGCTCGCGCTGTACAGCGAGCTCGGCTTCGCCGCCGCGACGACGACGTTCGTCAAGTCGATCGAACCGCTTTGAGCGGGCGGTCGCGCGGCCGCCGCGTGCGCGTCGCGCGTGGCGTATCGCCGCGCCGCCATCGTAGATTGCGGATCGCACGAATGCCGCCGATGTTGCCGATGTCGCGGGGCGGCGGCGCGAGGGGCCTTCGTCCTCGATGCGATTCGCGCCGTTTCCGCATGCGTTTCGATATTCGCGCGCCGCTGGGCGATGCCGCGCGCGTTCCTGCTCCCGCGCTTATTCCGGCTCCTTGAGCCGCTTGTCGCGCCGGCACCTCGAGAGCGGCAGTTGCTTTGCTTTCAGCACCTTCACGATCCGGCGTTCCTGCTTGTCGGTGATCACGGTGAGGCACGCGCATGCATAGCCGTGTGGGCCGTTGGTCTCGACGTACTGCTTGCCCGCCATGTCGGGAATCAAATCCATTCCTTCGGCTTCGGGGCCGCCCATCGTGCCGAGCGTCCATGAGCCGGTGCGGTCGTCGAGCCACCAGTTCGCGGGCGTCGGGTTCTGGAGCCAGCCGCAGCGGATTTCGGCGTACGCGTATTGAGTGCCGGCCAGCGCGAGGACGAGCGCGGCGAGCAGATGGCTTGCGGCGCGGCGCGATCGCGAGGTCGTCGCGATCGCCGGCGCGTGCTTGGCGTTGCGGTGGGTAGGGGATAAGGTCATGCTGCGTGATGCGCGGTGCGTTCGTCGGTCGCCGTCGTTCTATCGATGGATGAAGTCTAGCGCAGCCGCGCACGCGGGCGTGTCGCGATTTGTCGCGAGCGGTCGTGGCGAGCGGTGTGCGGTGCGCTGACGTCGAATGCGGAGTGCTGACCGCTGAGCGCTGAGCGCTGAGCGCTGAGCGCTGAGCGCTGAGCGCTGACCGCCGACCGCCGACCGCCGACCGCCGACCGCCGACCGCCGACCGCCGACCGCCGACCGCCGACCGCCGACCGCTGAAACGTTCAAACGTTCAAACGCAAAAGTGCAGAACCGCTCAACCGCGCCTCTCGCTTCACGCGCGGATCGCGCCTCTTCACGCTCAGAGCCCGTTTGAAAATTGATGAAACGGCGAATTCCAGCTCATCTGGTCCACGCCTGCATTCCTTGCCGACGGGCTACTTTCAAGGCAGCGCTCTACATCAGTGTGGCTACGAGGGCGGAAATTTGCATTTCCAAACGGGCTCTCAGCGCGCGTCGCCTTTCCAGCGCCGCAGCAGCAGCGCGTTCGTCACGACGCTCACGCTCGAGAACGCCATCGCCGCGCCGGCGATCATCGGATTCAGCCAGCCGAGCGCCGCGAGCGGAATCCCGACCAGGTTGTAGACGAACGCCCAGAACAGGTTCTGCTGGATCTTCCGATACGTGCGGCGCGAGATGTCGACCGCATCCGCGACGAGCGCCGGATCGCCGCGCATCAACGTGACGCCCGCCGTGTGCATCGCAACGTCGGTGCCCGTCGCCATCGCGATGCCGACGTCGGCGGCAGCGAGCGCGGGCGCGTCGTTGATGCCGTCGCCGACCATCGCGACGACGCCGTCGCCCGCCGTCGCCTTCATCTGCGCGACGACGCGCGCCTTGTCGTCCGGCAGCACTTGCGCGTGGACTTCGTCGATGCCGAGTGCCGCCGCGACGGCCGCCGCGCTGCCCCGGTTGTCGCCCGTCACGAGCGCGCTCCTGATGCCGCGCGCCGCGAGCCGTTCGATCGCGCGGCGCGCGTGCGGCTTCACCGTGTCGCCGAACGCGACGAGCGCGAGCGCCTCGCGCGGCGCATCGGCGCGCATCAGCCACGACACCGTGTTGCCCGCCGCTTCGAGCTCCGCTGCGCGGCGCGCGACGTCGGCGGGCACGGCGATGCCGAGCTCGTCGCGCCAGCGCGTGCTGCCGAGCGCGAGCAGGCGGCCGTCGACGTGCGCCTCGACGCCGCGCCCCGCGACCGCGCGCGGCGTGTCGGTACGCGCGGCGGCGAGAGGCGAGCGGCGCGCGTCGGCGTCGGCGTCGAACGCGGCGACGACCGCGCGGGCGAGCGGATGCGCGCTGTCGCGCTGGACGGCGGCCGCGAGTGCGAGCGCGTCGGCGCGCGCAACGCCGATCGCGTCGAACGCGGTGACGGTCGGCTTGCCTTCCGTCAGCGTGCCCGTCTTGTCGAATGCGACGATGCTCGCACGCTGCGCGAGCTCGAGCGCCTGCGCATCCTTGATCAGCACGCCGTGCCGCGCGGCGACGCCCGTGCCCGCCATGATCGCGGCGGGCGTCGCGAGGCCGAGCGCGCACGGGCACGCGATCACGAGCACCGCGACCGCGTTGAGGATCGCCGTCTCGACGCCCGCGCCCGCGACGAGCCAGCCGGCGAACGTGACGAGCGCGATCGCGACGATCGCGGGCACGAACACCGCGCTCACGCGATCGACGAGGCGCTGGATCGGCGCTTTCTCGGCCTGCGCGGATTCGACGAGGCGGATGATGCGCGCGAGCGTCGTTTCGGCGCCGATCGCGGTCGTCGCGACGGTGAGCGCGCCTTCGCCGTTGATCGAGCCGGCGGTCACGCGGTCGCCCGGCTCCTTCGGCACGGGCAGGCTCTCGCCGGTGATCAGCGATTCGTCGACGTGCGTGATGCCCGCTTCGATCCGGCCGTCGACAGGCACGCGCTCGCCCGGCAGCACGCGCACGACGGTGCCGATGCGCACCTGCGCGAGCGGGACGTCGCGCTCGACGCCGCGCTCGACGATGCGCGCGCGATCGGGGCGCAGCGCGTTGAGCGCGCGGATCGCATCGGTGGTCTGCCGCTTCGCGCGCGCTTCGAGCCATTTGCCGAAGCGCACGAGCGTGACGATCACCGCGGACGCCTCGAAATACAGATGCGCGGTGTGGCCGGGATCGCGCAGCATCAGCCAGATGCTCAGGCCATACGCGGCTGACGTGCCGAGCGCGACGAGCAGGTCCATGTTGCCCGCGCGTGCCTTGAGCGCGTGCCACGCGGCGCGGTAGAAGCGCGCGCCGAAGCCGAACTGCACGATCGACGCGAGCACGAGCTGCAGCCAGGCGGGCAGCGCGGCGTCGATGCCGAACGGCGCGGCGAACATCGGCAGCGCGAGCGGCGCGGTCAGCACGGCGGATGCGATCACGAGCGCGCGCTCGCGGTGCGCCTCGGCGCGCTTGCGGTCTTCGGCGGCGGGCGGCGCGGGGCGGGTCGGGGCGGCCGGTGCAGCCGGTGCGGCTGCGGCGGAGGCCGCGGGCGCGGCGCTCACCGGCGATGCGCGATAGCCCGCTCGCTTTACCGCGTCGACGAGCTGAGCGGCGTCGAGATGCGCGTCGGCGTCGACCGTCGCTTTCTCGGTGGCGAGGTTGACCGTCGCGCGGGTGACGCCGGGAATGTGCGACAGCGCTTTTTCGACGCGGCCGGCGCATGACGCGCACGTCATGCCGTCGATGTCGAATTCGAACGTCGTGTGCGGTGCGGGGGAGGCGGCGGTTTCCTGCGGTGCGAATGCGGCTGCCGAGTCGCTGCTCACCGGCGATGCGCGATAGCCCGCTCGCTTTACCGCGTCGACGAGCTGAGCGGCGTCGAGATGCGCGTCGGCGTCGACCGTCGCTTTCTCGGTGGCGAGGTTGACCGTCGCGCGGGTGACGCCGGGGAGGTGCGACAGCGCTTTTTCGACGCGGCCGGCGCATGACGCGCACGTCATGCCGTCGATGTCGAATTCGAACGTCTTGGCCGCCGCGCCGTGCGTCGCGGGAGCGACGGTTGCAGTCGTTTCGTCGGTTGCGAGCGCCGTGGGCGACGCGGGCGAGTGCGCCGCGTCGTCGAGCAAGCATGCGGGCGGCGTCGGCGAAGCCTCCGCATGCGCGTTGCGCACCACGTCGGCGCGATACCCGGCCTGCTCGACGGCCGCGACGAGCGTTCGCGGATCGGCGTCGCGCGCGATGCCGACCGTCGCGCGCGCCGTCGCGAGATCCGCCGTCGCGGCCGTTACGCCGCGCACTTTCCGGAGCGCCTGCTCGACGCGTCGCGCGCAGCCGCCGCAAGTCATCCCGCCGACGGTCAGCGTCACGGTCGCCGTGCCCGTCGCGATGGCGTCGCCGTCGCCTGCTTGCGCGCCTTCGCGTTGCGTATCCGCATCCCGGCGCGCGGCGGGGGGCGTTGCGACCGTCGCGCGGTATCCGGCGGCGCCGAGCGCGTCGATGAGGCGGGGCGCGTCGACGGCGGGCGTCGCGTCGACGGTCGCCGTGCCGGCGTCGAGGTCCACGGTCGCGCCGGTCACGCCCGGCACCCGGGCGAGCGCCTTCTCGACGCGCGCCGTGCAGCCGCCGCAATGCATGCCTTCGACGAACAGCGTCGTCGTGACCGATGGGGCGGGAACGAGCAGGTTTGTCATCTGCCATCCGATTCGATGAGGCGGACGATGCCGCCGATGACCCGAAGTATCAACTTTCCCATGATGGGAAGGTCAAGCGTGCGGTGGCGGGCCGATGGCGGTCGCGCGGAGGCGGGCGGAGCGGGGCGATCTCGGCCGAGGACCGCCGCGCGGCGCTGCGGCGGACGTTCGGGCGGCGGGCGCGGCGCCGTGGCCTTGAGCGACGCCACGGCGTTTGGCCGCGTATCGGCGGAGGCACGGGGACGGTCGGGACATTCGGCTTGGGTCTTGCTGCCTGCAACCGCCAACCGCCAACCGCCAACCGCCAACCGCCAACCGCCGACTGCCGACTGCCGACTGCCGACTGCCGACTGCCGACTGCCTACTGCCTACTGCCTACTGCCGACTGCCTACTGCCACTGCCCCTTGCGTGCCCACCGCTCCCAATGTGCCTAATTCGCCCAACGTGCTGAATGCCAACCGCCAAACGCGCCAAATTTCCCCGACGCACCAGCTCGCTGCCGTTGTCGCCACCACCGCTATATCCGCCATCACTGCCGCTACCATTGCTAGCCGCTGCCGCTGCCGCTGCCGCTGCCGCTGCCGCTGCCGCTGCCGCTGCCGCTGCCACCGCCACCGCCACCGCCACCGAAGCGCACCTCGCGAACGTTCGCCGCATCGCCGAATCGAAGCACCGCAAGGAGGAACCATGTCGACGAATACGACACGACTGATGGCCGCGGCGCTCGGCGTCGCGCTGACGTTCGGCGCGCCGTTCGCGCGCGCCGCGAGCTTCGACTGCGCGCGCGCCGCGAGCGCCGCCGAACGCGCGATCTGCAAGACGCCCGCGCTCGGCGAGCTGGACGTCCGCATGGACGCGTACTACGCGATCCTGCATAACGCACGTCCGGCCGACGAGGGAATGGCGTACCGCGAGTTCCGCGACGCGCTGCGCGACGAGCAGGAGCATTGGCGGCGGCGCGTGCGCGACGCATGCGGCGCGCGGACCGATTGCCTGACGAGCGCGTACACGGCGCGCATCGCCGCGTTGCGCGATGTCGCCGGCGAGCGGCTCGTGCTGCGAATGACGGGCGCGAACGCGTCGCCGCCCGGCGCCGCCGACGCGACTTACGTGATCGACGGCGAATCCGTCAAGCTGACGCGCGGCGAATCGGTGCAGGCGGCCGCGCCGGGCTCGGCGACGAAACGTGTGACGGCACTCGTCGCGCAGAGCGCACCGGCGACGATCGCCGGCCGCGCGGTGACGGCCGTCCTGTTGAGCGACGATCCGGGCGGCAGCGGCCGATTCCTGTATGTCGCGACCGCGCAGCCGGACGGCGGCGGCGCGCCGGCCGTGCTGCTCGGCGATCGGCTGACGCCGGTGTCGGTGTCGATCGAGCGCGCGGCGACGGGCGGCGCGCTCGTCGTCGTCGAATATCTGGACCGCCCGGAGGGCGCGCCGTTCGCGCAGGCGCCGACGGTCAAGGTCGTGCGGCGCTTCATGCTCGAGCGAGGCCGGCTCGCCGAGCGGCGCGGCTAGCCGAGTGCGCGGCCGGCGCGCACGGACCGGCGCGCATGCGAGGCTCACGTCATTCGGGCATTCGACTTGCGGCGCATGGGCGGCCGATTCCACCCGAACCGCGATGCGCCGCCGCCCATCGTTGATCGTCGGCCGCAACGCGCCGCCGCCCATCCGCTTTCCGCTGCCGCAATCCCAAATAGTGACCACGCGCCGCCGCAACCGTGCCGCCATCGCGCCGCGCCCCGTCTCGCGCCGCGCCGAATCGCCCTATTGTGCGATCAGGCATTGTTTTTGCCGGTGCGACGAGAGTACGATACTGCCGATCAAAAAATAAAGAGCTGATCAAGCAACAGCCGGCCGGCACGCACGCTACGAGGAAACCACCGCGCCCTACGCGCCGGCCGCCGATCAACACGCGCGGCCCTGCCGCGCGTTCGCCGTGCCACCGAATGACAACAAACCGACGAGAATCCGCTGTTTCTCTGCGGCGCGCTTGCGCGTCGCTTGCCGCGCTGGCGCTGCTCGCCGCCTGCACGTCGACGCCCGAGGCGATCCAGCGCAAGACGGGCTGGATGCGCAGCGAGGTCGCGGATTCCTATATCTACGCTTACCCGCTCGTGCTGATGGACGCCGCGAAGGAGGCCGCGACGGCCGACGGCGCGCCGGGCGGCACGCCCGTCAACACGCTGCGCCACGCGCAGGCGCTGCCCGCGCCGGGCTCGGCGAATCCGCCGCTCGCGAGCGTCGACCTGCTCGATTCGTCCGCCTGGCTCGACGTCGCCGACGAACCGGTCGTCGTCGTGCTGCCCGACACGCGCGGCCGCTATTTCGACGCCCGCGCGCTCGACATGTGGACCAACGTGCTGTGGTCGACCGGCCCGTCGGCGAATCCGCGCTCGGGCGTGAGCCGCGCGCGCGCGGTCGCGTTCGTCGGCGCCGGCTGGGAAGGCGCGCTGCCCGAAGGCGTCACGCGCGTCGACGTGCCCGCGCGCAACGCCTGGCTCGACGTGCGGATTCAGACGAGCGGCGGGCGCGATCTCACCGCCGTCAAGAAGCTGCAGCGCGCGATCCGCGTCGTGCCGCTGTCCGTCTACACGGGCGATGCGCGCGGCGCGTCGCGCGCGGTGCACGCGGGCGCGGCGTCCGCCGATCCGGCGTCGGAGGCCGCTTCGCCCGTTGCGCGGGTCGCGGCGCTCGATCCGCCCGCGTTCTTCTCGCGCGTCGCGCGCGCGTTGCAGGACAACCCGCCGCCCGCCGCCGACGCGCACGCGCAGGAAATCCTCGCCGACATCGGCGTGACGGCGGGCGCGCCCGTGCAATGGAAGGGCGACAAGCTGATCGGCGCGGAGAACGGCACGGCCGAGGCGCGCGAGCGGCTCGCCGCGCTGCCGCCGAACGTGCTGGCCGCGAACGGCTGGAACTGGCTCGGCGACAGCGCCGGCCGCTACGGCCAGGACTACGCGCTGCGCGCGTACGCGGCGTCGACCCAATTCGGCGCGGCGACGCGCGACGACGAAACCGTCGCCGTCGTGAAGACCGACAGCGCGGGCCGGCCGCTCAACGGCGCGAATCGCTATGTGATCCGCTTCGCGCCGAACGCGTTGCCGCCCGCGCGCGCATTCTGGTCGCTCGCGCCGTACACGCCGGACGGCGCGCTGCCCGATCTCGGCCGCGCGCGCCGCTCGATCGGCGAGCGCGACCGGCTGCGCCGCAACCGCGACGGCTCGCTCGAGATCGTCGTGTCCGCGACGCCGCCCGGCAAGGGCTACGCGTCGAACTGGCTGCCCGCGCCGCGCGCCGATTTCGCGCTCGCGCTGCGGCTCTACGCGCCGAAGCGGCAAGCCGCCGACGGCACCTGGCAGCCGCCCGCCGTCGTTCGCAAGTGAACGTTCGCGCGCGCCGTCCGGTCATAAGGCCGGGCGCTGCGCGCGCCGACGCCCGTCTCCCACGCTGCGTCGCGAAAGGCGCAGCGCCTATACTGGCGAAAGCCGGACGCTCCCGTCCCGATTTCCTCGCTGCCGTTCCCACGGCGATTCAGTAATGGCATTCAACAAAGAAACCGTCCAATCGACCTTGCAGAAGCTCGGCGCGGCCGCCCGGTCGCGTCGCGCGAAGCGCGCCGGCATCGGCGTGCTGATTTTTCTCGCCGTGTTCGGGCTGCTGGGCTTCTTCGCGGCGCCGCCGCTGATCCGGCACGTCGCCGAGCAGCAACTGAGCCAGCAGCTCGACCGTCCCGCGACGATCGCGCGCATTGCATTCAATCCTTACACGCTGCGGCTCGAGGCCGACGGCGTCCATGTCGGCGAGCGCGGCGGGCAGGGCGATTTCGTCGACATCGGCAAGCTCGTCGTGCGCGCGTCGTGGTCCTCGCTCGCGCGCTTCGCGCCGATCGTCGACGAAGTGCGGCTCGATCAGCCGCGCCTGCGGATCGTTCGCTACGACGCGCAGCGCTTCAACTTCACCGATCTGGTCGACAAGTTCTCGAAGCCTTCGCCGCAGCCGTCGACGAAGCCGGCGCGCTTCTCGGTGTCGAACATCCAGGTCAACGACGGCCGCATCGATTTCGACGACCAGGTGCTGAACGCGAAGCACGTCGTCGACCAATGGTCGCTCGGCGTGCCGTTCATCGCGACGCTGCCGTCGAAGACCGGCATCTTCGTCGAGCCGAAGCTGCGCGCGCGCCTCGACGGCAGCCCGATCGCGCTCGACGGCAAGACGAAGCCGTTCGCGCAGTCGCGCGAATCGTCGATCAACCTGAAGTTCGACGGCCTCGACGTGCCGCGGCTGCTGTCCTATGCGCCGACGAAGCTGCCCGTCGACGTGCGCTCGGGCAAGCTGTCGAGCGACCTCGACGTCAATTTCTCGATGGCGGGCGAGACGCCGTCGCTGCGCGTGTCGGGCACGGTCGATCTGAACGACGCGCAGGTGACGAGCCCCGCGAACGAGCCGCTCTTCGCCGCGCATGCGGTGCACGTGGCGGCCGCGCAGCTCGAGCCGCTGCGCAACGTGCTGCATTTCGACGACATCCGGATCGATCAGCCGGTGGTGTCGCTCGCGCGCGACAAGGCGGGCGCGCTGAACGTGATGAAGCTGGCGGGCGGCCCGGCGGGCGCGCCGGCCGCGGCGAGCGCCGCCGCTGCCTCGTCGTCGGCGGCTGCGGCAAAATCCGCGGCGGCATCGGCATCGGCATCGGCATCGGCATCGGCTTCGGCTTCGGCATCGGCAGTGGCTTCAGTTTCAGCGGCGGCTTCAGCTTCGTCCGACCCGGCCGCTTCGGCGTCGTCCGCATCCGGCGCGGCTGCATCGGCCGCCGCGCCGGGTCCGGCCGCGTCGAGCGCGGCGAGCGCCGACAAGGAAAAGGCGCAGCCGCTCGACCTGACGATCAAGCGCTTCGCGATCAACGACGGCCAGTTGAACCTGAACGACGCGTCGCTCGCGACGCCTGCCGCGATCTCGCTCACGCACGTCGCGACGACGCTCGCCGATTTCACGCTGGCGGGCAAGACGCCCGCGCGCTACACGCTCGCGACCGACGTCGCGAGCGGCGGCTCGCTGAAGGCCGAAGGCGCGTTCAGCCTCGCCGCGCGGCAGGCCGACACGAAGCTCGTCGTCGACGCGCTCGCGCTGCCGGTGGTGCAGCCGTACCTCGCCGGCGCGACGTCCGCACGCGTGCTCGACGGCGCGCTCAGCACGTCGATCAACGCGAAGGCGGACTGGTCGAAGACGCCGCTCGACGCGCAGGTGAGCGACAGCGAGCTCGGCCTGAAGTCGCTGAAGATCGCGCTGCCGAACGCGAAGACGCCGGCCGTCGCGTTGCCCGACGCCAGCGTGAAGGTGACGAAGATCGACTTGGCCGCGCGCACCGCCGAGATCGCGAGCGTCGACGCGACGGGCCTCGCGCTCGACGTCGCGCGCCTGCAGAACGGCCAGATCGATCTCGCGTCACTCGTGGGCGAAAGCGGCAAGGCGGCGGGCGCGCGTGCCGCCGCGCGCGGCGCGCAGCCCGCCGCGCCCGCGTGGCGCTACCGGATCGACGAGCTGAACGTGAAGGACGCGAAGGCGAACTTCACCGACCGCTCGACGCCGCGCCCCGTGAAGCTCGCGTTCGCGCCGCTCGCGCTGAACGTCAAGCAGATCAGCGAGGACTTGTCGAAGCCGCTGCCCGTCAGGCTGACGACGACGCTGAACCGCAAGGGCTCGCTCGACGTGTCGGGCAACGTGACGGGCTCGCCGCTGAAGGTCGGCCTGAAGCTGAACGGCAACCGGCTCGACGCGGCCGCGTTCGAGCCGTACTTCGGCAGCATGCTGAACGCGACGGTCGCGAGCGCGCTCCTGAACGCGAAGGGCGATTTGAGCGTCGAGCAGGCGAAGCAGTCGATGAAGGCGTCGTATCGCGGCGACGCGGCGCTCGTCGACGTGCGGATGCTCGACAAGGTGACGTCCGATCCGTTCGCCGGCTGGCGCTCGCTCGCGCTCGCGAACCTGAAGGCGAACTACGACGACGTGCGCGGCACCGACGTCGAGGCGTCGCGCGTGACGTTCTCGAACTTTTACGGCCGCGTGCTGCTCGACGCGCAAGGCAAGCTGAACCTGCGCGAGGTCGTCGCGAAGGAAAGCGGGCCCGCGCAGTCGCTCACGCGTGACGCGAGCGGCAAGGAGCCGGTGCCGCTCACGCCGCAGGCGGCGCCGGAAGCGAAGGCGGCCGTCGCGGCGTCGGCGCTCGAGCCGGCGTCGGCGCCGATGCTCGCGTCGGCGGCCGCATCGGCGCCGGCCGCACCGGCCGCGGGCGCGTCGGCCGCCGCGGCAGCGCCCGCGTCGGGCACCGCCGTCGTGCGCGCGGCCGCGCCGCCGCAGCATCCGGTGCGGCTGCATTTCGGCCAACTGCTGTTGCAAAGCGGCCGCGTCACGTACACCGATAACTTCATCAAGCCGAACTACACGGCGAACCTCGTCGCGATCAAGGGCACGGTCGGTGCGTTCGGCACCGATTCGACGACGCCCGCGCCCGTCGACATCGCCGCGAATCTGGCGGCGAACGGCCCGATCACGATCAAGGGGACGGTGAATCCGCTGATCGAGAAGCCGGCGCTCGACCTGACCGCGACCGCGCACGACATCGAGCTGACCAACCTCACGCCGTACTCGGCGAAGTACGCGGGCTATCCGATCACGAAGGGCAAGCTGAACGTCGATCTGCACTACAAGCTCGACAACGATCAGCTGAGCGCGAACAACCACATCTTCATCGATCAGCTGACGTTCGGCGAGCACGTCGAGAACGACACCGCGACGAAGCTGCCCGTGCGGCTCGCGATCGCGCTCCTGAAGAACTCGCGCGGCGAGATCGACGTGAACGTTCCGGTGTCCGGATCGTTGTCGAACCCGGAGTTCAGCGTCGGCAGCCTGATCTGGCGCGCGGTGCTGAACCTGATCGCGAAGGCCGTCACGTCGCCGTTCACGCTGCTCGCGCACGCGTTCGGCGGCGACGGCGAGGAGCTCGGCTACGTCGAGTTCGAGCCGGGCCTGGCGACGCTGTCCGACGCGTCGCAGAAGAAGCTCGACACGATCTCGAAGATGCTCGCCGAGAAGCCCTCGATCCGCCTCGACCTGATCGGCCGCGTCGATCCGGACAAGGATCTGCCCGGCCTGCGCGCCGCGTACGTCGAGCGGCTCGTCAGGCAGCAGAAGCTGAGGGACGTGGTCGGCCAGGGCGAGAGCGTCGATCCGAGGGCGGTGAAGGTCGATCCCGCGGAATACACGAAGTACCTGACGAAGGCCTACAAGGCCGCCGACTTCAAGAAGCCGCGCAACATGATCGGCTTGACGAAGACGCTGCCCGACGACGACATGAAAAAGGCGCTCGCGGATCACGCGAGCGTCGACGATTCGAGCCTGCGCACGCTCGCGCAGGACCGCGCGGAGGCGGTTCGCCAGTATCTGGAGGGCAAGGTCGATTCGAGCCGGATGTTCATCGTCGCACCGAAGCTCGACGCGAAGGGCATCGAGGACAAGGGGGCGACGACGCGCGTCGATTTCGGCCTGAAGTGACGGCGCGCGACGCCGGCGCGATGCGCGCGGGCGGCGTCGATTCGACGAAGGCGGTGCGGCTCGGTGCGCGCCGCCTTTTTTGTTGTCGCCGTGCTCGCGCGCGGCCCTCGCGCGCGGCGGGCGCGCCGCGTCAGCGCGTCGCCGCGACCGGATCTCGCTTGTCGCGCTCCTTGCGCGCGGCGAGCGGAATGCGCGGATCGTCCCATTCGGTCAGCCACTCGACTTCCTTCGCGGTGAACACCTGACCGTAGTTGCGCAGCGTGTACTGCAGCGCGTCGATGATGTGATGACGAATGATCTCGGGCGTGCGCGCGTCGTCGAGCACGCATCGGAAGGCTTCCAGCGTGGCCATCGTGATGCTCCGGATAAGGACGATCTTCTTATCGCATGACAATAGTCCGCAGCCAACCTCGAAAAAAAATCGCCCGGCGGGCCGGACGTGCGGGCGTCGCGGCGGGCGTCGGGCGGCAAGCCGCCGCAGTGGGCGGGCGGCGGACGCGCTGATGTGCGCAGCGCGGTGTTCGGATTAGACGAACCGGGTGGTTCGGATCGGGCGGGCGCGCCGCTTCCGCGCTGTCAGCGATCGAGGCCGAGGCCCGGCAGCACGCGCGTGCCTTCGAGCGCGACCGCGTGCAGCAGGCGCGGCTCGAGGCCGAGCGAGCGCAGGATCGTCGGCGCGACTTGCGTCGTCAGCACCGGCGCGTCGATCGTGCGGCCCTGATGGAAGCCCGCGTACGACACGACGAGGCCGAGATGGCTGTCGTCCGGCGCGTTGCCGCCGTGCTCTTCATCCTTCTTCTTGCTCGACGTGTAGATCACGCCCGGGTTCGGCTGCACGACGATGTCGGGCGTGCGGCCCTGCGCCGGATTGCCGAAGCGCTCGGCGACGCTCGCGCCGGACAGGATGTACGCTTGCGGGCCGTCCGCGCAGATCCCCGGCGCGTTGCAGCCGAGGTTCGCCTTCAGCTTCGCGATGACCGCGTTCAACTGGCTCTGGTCGCGCAGCCAGACGAGGCCGACGTCGTCGGTCTGCACGAAGCCCGTGCCGACGAGGCCCGTGCCGTCGTTCAGGTTGCCCGACGCCGTGTTGTTCTGGCCGAAGTTGCCGTTCGGGTCGAGGAAGTTGTTCGCCTCGAGGAGCGCCGTCAGCGTGTCGCCGTTCTTCACGAGCTTCGTGTGATCGGCCGGCGACTGGCCGTGCTTCGCGGTGACGATCACGACGGTCGAATCGTACAGGCCGCGCTGCTTGAGCTCGGAGACGATGCGGCCGAGCGAGCCGTCGACGTACGCGATCGCGTTCGCGACATCCGGCCCCGGCGTGAAGCTCGCGTCGAGATAGCCGCCGCCCGATGCGACGGTCGCCTTCTGCGCGACCGACAGCGTCTGGAAGTTCGTGCCGAACACGGTCGGCACGGGCGCGGCCGCGGTGCCCGTGGAGTTCTTGCCGTCGATCTGGTTGACGATCGCCTGCACGTGATAGTTGTCGAACTTCTCGGTGTGCGTGTAGATGTCGGTGTAGTTGCTGTTCGTCGCCGGATCGATCGAGTTGATCTCGGTGCGCGCGAGGTCGTCGACGCCCTTGCCCGACGGGCCGTTCACCCAGTCGTAGCCCCACGCGTGCTTGTCGGCCCAAGCGGTGTGCGAGCCGCGGATGTGCTCCTTGACGACTTCGAACAGCGTGTTCGTCTTCACGTAATTGTGCGGGTAGACGCTCACGCACTGGCCGTTCACGCGCGCATGCGGGATCGCCTGCGGGTTGAATGCGCCGCCGCCGTCGAGATGCGTGAGCGCGCCGCCGTTCTGCGCGTCGATGCCGGTGGTCTCGTCGAACACGACGTTCCAGCCTTGCTTGCCCGAGCACGTCGTATCCGACGGCGCGTACAGCGTGCGGTCGTACGACACGTCGTAGAAGAGGCCCGCGCTCTTCGGCGAGCCGCCCGTCACGAGCGCGGCGAGGCCCGGGAACGAATCCGACAGGCCCGGCGTGTGCGCGTTCGTGTACGTGACGCCCGATTTCGCGAGCAGCGCGAGGTTCGGGCACGTGTTCGCGCCGACGCAGCGCGCGAGGTCCTGCTCGTGCAGGCCGTCGACGCTGACGAGCAGCACGTGCTTCGCGTCGAGAGGGCGGCGATCGTGATCACGATCCTGCGCGGTGGCGGCCGAAGCCGCGCTCGCGAACGCGAGCGCGCCGGCGCCGAGCCACGCGCCGATTTCGAAGGACTTACTGTTGAGTTTCATCGTTGACCTCGTCGTTAGGACTGGCATACCCACACCCGGGGCTGCAATCTGCACGCGGATTGCGAACGTGTCGTGACGCGCCGCTTTCGTTTGTCTGTCGACGCGCGGCACGACGCGCGGCGCAAGCGAGACGGGCAGGGCGGCGAAGTTGTGAGAATTTGTTTCCGGGCGGGCGGCGCATCGGCGGCCGGGAGGGCGTTCGGGATCGGTGCAATGGGGCGCGGCGGCGCATTCGAGCGCGCGGGCCGATGTGCCCGGGGAGATCGCGTCGCGCACGCCCGCTCTTTGCGACGAGCGGGCCGCCGTTCAGCGCCCGACGGATGCGGCTCGCGCCGGGCGTCGTCAGGGATCGGACGAGCGATCGATTGCGAAGGATGCTTGATCGATCGCGGCGGATGCGCCGCGACGCATGCGAAACTTCGTGTCGCGAGGCGCTTTCGGCGCGTTGTCCGTCGAGGTCATTGCATCGGAGCCGATCGGGAATGCACGGCATTGCGGCGAAGCGGCGCGCGGCCGGCGCATCCGTCGCAGACGGCGAACGGCGAACTATGTCACCGGGATGGATGCGTGCGCAACGATCGCATGTTGCGCGTCGCGCCTGTTGCGCCGATGTCGCGCAGCACGATGCCCGGCGCACCGCACGACGCACCGCACGACGCAACGCGCGCCGCGCGCAAACGCGATCGCGCGCGAGCGCTCAGCTCGGCTGCGAGTTTTGCAGGACGATCCGGTAGCCGTCCGGATCTTCAAACGTCACGCCTTCGCGATCCCAGTACGGATTTTCCGAAGGGAGCGGCACGGCGCCGTATGCACGCATGCGCTCGACGGCCTCGGTCCATGCGCCGCGATCGGGCAGATAGAAGACGAGCAGATGCTCGGCGGTCGGTGCGCGCGCAACCGTCACGCCATGCTGATGCGTGAATTCGATTTGCCACGGATAGCCGGCGCGGCCGACGATCGCGCCGTCGAAGCCTTCGTGATTCTCGAAGCGGGCGACGACGTCGAAGCCGAGCGCCTTTGTGTAGAAGCGGACGAGCGAGTCGATGTCGTTGGTCGGTCGGGCAACGCGCAGGACGGGTGGATTCATCACGGCACTCCTGTATTAGAGGATTCGACGAGAGCAAGGATGCGGAGCTGCGTTTTCAGCATAGGTCGAAAATGCGCCGCGGGCCCTGCATGACGTCACCGTGCGCGTCGCGCGACGCTCGCGGCGTTTACTTCGCGGTTTCGTCGAGGCCGCGCTGCAACAGTTCGGTCAACAATCCGGTCATCCCGTCCGGATGCGCTGCGGCCCGCTCGTTCAGGTGCGCGACGAGTTCGATGTTGAGCTTGCAGGCGAACGGCACCAGGCCCTGCGCCAGTTCGAGCCTGCGCCGCTCGCGGCGGTCGGGCGCGGCTTCGGAGCTCTTGCCGAAGCGCGCGGATGTCGACTGCTTCATCGCGTGCGTCAGCTTCAACGCCTTGTTTTTTTCGAGATCGGTTTTCTTCATGGCCATTGCGTTCACCTCTTGCGGGAAAGGATGCGATTGTACGCATTGCCGCGCGGCGCGGATATCGATTGCGGCCTCGTCGGGAGCTGCGTTGCGCGGATGCCGCGTGCGATGCGGCGGCGCGCTCCGGGCGCGGATGGGTGGCCTCGGGGTGGCGGCTCCGGTGCGTTCTTGCAGACGGGCGTGCGCGGCGTTGTGCGGGAACGTCGTTGCGACGATGGGCGCTGCGGCCTATCCTTCGCGTCGCTGCCGGAATTCGTTTCCGACAGTCGAACGCCCGCGACTCTGAGTTCGTCTGCGGCAAGCCGCGAGCCGCGAGCCGCGAGCCGCGAACCGCGAACCGCGAACCGCGAACCGCGAGCCGCGAGCCGCGAGCCGCGAACCGCGAACCGCGAACCACGAACCACGAACCACGGACTGATAACCGAGAACCGAGAACCGCAATCGGCGAACCGCAAGCGCTGAGCCGCGCGCCGATCGGCACGCACCGCCCGCTGTCCGCGAATCGCCCGGCGAGCCACGCGCGTTTGCCGATACAATGCGGCAGCAAATCGTATGACCGACCTGATCCGATCCATGGGCAATCCCTCCCGGGCCTTTCTGCTGGGCCCTCTGCTGAAGGGCGTCTCGCGCTCCTTCTATCTGACGCTGCGCGTGCTGCCGGAAGGCATGCGCGACCCGATCGGCCTCGCGTACCTGCTCGCGCGCGCGGCCGACACGATCGCCGACACGTCGCTGATCCCGCCCGCGCAGCGGCTCGAACTGCTGCTGTCGCTGCGCGCGCAGGTGAACGGCACGCCCGATCCGGGCGCGCTCGCGCGGATCGCGGGCGAAGTCGCGGGGCAGCAGATGCAGTCGGACGAGAAGACGCTGCTCGAATCGCTCGGCCCCGCGCTCGCGGTGCTGTCGCAACTGAGCGCGCCTGATCGCGATGCGGTGCGCGGCGTCGTGACGACGCTCACCGAAGGGATGGAGTTCGATCTGTGCACGTTCCCGGACGAATCGTCGGGGCGGATCGCCGCGCTGCGCGAATGGCCGGAGCTCGATCGCTACACGTATCTCGTCGCCGGCTGCGTCGGCGAGTTCTGGACGAAGATGACGTGCGCGCATTTGCCCGGCCTGCTGACCGAGCGCGAGGACACGATGGCCGCGCGCGGAATCCGCTTCGGCAAGGCGCTGCAGATGACCAACGTGCTGCGCGATTGCGGGAAGGATCTGCGGATCGGCCGCTGCTACCTGCCGCAGGCGATGCTCGACGAATACGGTTTGCGCGCGGGCGATCTGCTGCGGCCGGACGCGTCGCTGCGCGCGCGGGCGCTGATGCATGCGCTCGTGCGCAGGGCGCTCGAGCATTTTCGCGCGGGCATCGATTACACGTTCGCGATTCCGCGCCGCGCGCCGCGCTTGCGGCTCGCCTGCCTGTGGCCGATCGTGATCGGGCTGAAGACGCTGGCGCTGCTCGCGTCGAACGATGCGTGGCTCGATCCGGCGCGCGCGTCGAAGGTGCGGCGCGGCGATGTCTACCGGATCATCGCGTATTCGCTGCCGCTCGCGATGTCGAACGGGGCGCTGCGTGCGTGGCTCGACCGGCTGGTCGCGGATGTCGAGGCGCGGCTCGTGGCGTGAGGGCCGGCGCTCGCGCGAGCGCGTCCATGCTCGCGCTTCGCATCGCGCAACGAGAAAGAAGAGGGGGCGCGTGTTGCCGATTTTCAGCGTTCCGCAGCGGGTCTTGCTCGTTGCCCCGTCGCCCCGTTGCCCCGTCGCAGCTTGCCCGGTCCGTCCGCCGGACGTCGGTTCAACGCTCAGGCCCGGACATTCGTTTCGCACCTGTCATGCAATCGCATGCGATTCATGACGCCACATCGCGTCTCGCCTCATTCATGCCCGATACGCCCGCACTGCCCGAGTTGATTGCAGCGTTAAGCGAACGCGGAATCGACTTGTCCGGAGCCAACGTTCGAAATGGCGGCTATGGCGACTCGGAGGAGTCGTCCGCCATGCTCATTGCATTGATAGCGGCTAGGGTGAAGCGCTGCACGTCCAGCCTGCTGTGGTCGTGGGAATTTGACGGCGAACGCCTGCCGCGGGAAGGGGACATCGAAATCGTTCTGGATTTTCGCAATCGTCCCGTTCTGCTGCTACGGACGACGAAAGTCGAGATCGTGCCGTTCGAGAAAGTCTCCGGCGAGTTCGCGGCGGCAGAAGGAGAAGGCGACCGCTCGCTCGAATGCTGGCGCGTGGAGCACTGGCGGTTCTTCGGCAAGGAGTGTGAGCGCATAGGGCGGCAGCCTGTCGCGTCAATGCCGCTCGTTTGCGAGACATTCGATGTGATCGCCGATTTGGGGCGATAAGCGCGATTCGATTGCCGCGGGCCCGCAGGCAGACATGCGCCGGGTGGTTTCCATGGATCGTCGTTTCCGACCGAACACGGGCGATTTGCCCCGTGTCCTCGCGCGATCCGCGATGCGCCCTTTTAAGGACCGTTTAATTCCGAGTCTGCTATAACGATCGCGCGGCGGCCTCGCACGCTGGGCGGCCGCGCGAACGGCGGGCGATTCGGCGAACCGCGTTGCGCGTGCGACTTGAAATCCGGCGCCGAATCGCCACCTATGCGCCGATCGACTTCGATCATCGGCAATCCGACCAAGAGGAAATCACGATGCGTCTTCTGCTCGCCTTGCTGCTGCCCTGGCTGCAGTTCTTCACGATCGGCCGCCCGTTCGCGGGCATCATCTGCCTGATCCTGCAAATCACGTTGATCGGCTGGCTGCCCGCCGCGATCTGGTCGGTGTACGCGCTCAGCCAGTACAAGACCGACAAGAAGATCGAGGAGGCGCTCGGCCGGCGTTCGTGATCGCGCGGCGTGCGCGTTTTCGCGCATTGTCGCGAGGCGGAGTGCATAGCTTGGACAGCCGATAGGGCGGACGCGGCGCGCAATTTTCCGGCGCGTCGCGCCCGCCGCATCGTCATGTCACGGCTTCGATCGTCGATTGCACCGACGTTGCGCGATATGGTCGTCGCGGCGCATCGCGCGGCGGCGCGTTTATCGCGCGCTTATCGCGGCGGCATCGTTGTGGAAGCGCTTTGCATGGCGTCACCGCGTTGCATTGAGGCGCGGTGCGGCGGCGACGCATCACGGCAAGCATCGCCGCCGCGCTGCCTCGCAGCCCGAACGAGCCGCACGATGCACGATGCCCGACGCCGCATCGCGCGGCGTCCTCTCATTTCCGCTCCCGCTCACTTCACGGCGAACAGCGTCGCATACATGAACAGCTTGAACGCATAACCGAGCGTCACCGCGCCGGCGACGCCGCCCATCCACAGCAGTCCGAACCACATCCAGCCCGGCAGCCGCGTGCCGCGCGCGGCGGCGTGCGCTTCAGTGGTGGTAGTAATGCTGGTCTTCATGGCGGACCTTTCCACGGAACACCCAATAACCCATCGTCGTGTACGCGAGGATGATCGGGATGATGACGGCCGCGCCGATCAGCGTGAACATCTGGCTCGAACGCGGCGCGGCGGCTTCCCACAGCGTCACGCTTTGCGGAATCGCATACGGCCACAAGCTCACGAGCAGACCGACGTAGCCGAGGAACACGAGCGCGAGCGCGAGCACGAACGGCACGGTGTCGTGGCGCTCGCGCACCGCGCGGCGCATCAGCACCGCGCAGCCGGCGACGAGGAACGGCACCGGCAGCAGGCGCCAGAACAGGCCCGACGCGAACCAGCGCTGCGCGATGCTCGGGTCCTGCAGCGGCGTCCACAGGCTCACGACCGCGATGAAGCCGAGCAGCACGACGGTGAGCGGCCACACGACGCGATGCAGGCGGCGCTGCAGATCGCCTTCCGTCTTCGCGACGAGCCAGCAACAGCCGAGCAGCGCATAGGTTGCGATGAGGCCCAAGCCCGTCAGCAGGCTGAACGGCGTGAGCCAGCCGAACGCGTCGCCGGCAAAGCGGCCGCCGTCGACCGGAATGCCCTGCAGGAACGCGCCGAGCGCCACGCCCTGGAAGAACGTCGCGCCCGTCGAGCCGCCGATGAACGCGAGATCCCACAGGTGCTTCGTGCGGCGCGCCTTCGCGCGGATCTCGAACGACACGCCGCGAAAGATCAGGCACACGAGCATGAACACGAGCGGCAGATAAAGCGCCGAGAGCACGGTCGAATAGACGATCGGGAACACCGCGAAGAGCCCCGCGCCGCCGAGCACGAGCCACGTCTCGTTGCCGTCCCACACGGGCGCGACGGTGTTCATCATCAGGTCCCGCTCCTTTTCGGCGGGAAAGAACGGAAACACGATGCCGATGCCCAGATCGAAGCCGTCGAGCACGACGTACATGAACAGGCCGAGTGCGATGATCGCGGCCCAGATTACGGTGACATCCATTTGCTAACCTCGCTTGGCTTTTTGGCGCGCCGGCTTCACGCGGCGTCGATCAACTGGTTCGCGGCCGACAGCGGGCGGCGGGCGGTGCGGTCGGCTCGCGCGTCGTGCGCGTCGTCGGGCGTGTCGCCCGGCAGCGCGGGGCCCTTCTTCATCAGCTTCAGCATGTAGTACGCGCCCGTGCCGAACACGAGGAAGTAGACGACGACGAACGTCATCAGCGATACGCTGACCTGCTGCGTCGACAGCGGCGACACCGCGTGCGACGTGCGCATCACGCCGTACACGACCCACGGCTGGCGGCCCACTTCGGTCGTCACCCAGCCGGCGAGCAGCGAGACGAAGCCCGTCGGGCCCATCGCGAGCGCGAACTGGTGGAACCATTTCGCTTCGTAGAGGCGCCCGCGCCGGCGCAGCAGCCACGCGGCGGCGGCGAGGCCGATCATCGCGAAGCCGAGCCCGACCATCACGCGGAAGCTCCAGAACACGACGGTCGAATTCGGGCGATCCTCGGGCGGGAACGACTTCAGCCCGCGGATCTCGCCGTCCCAGCTATGCGTGAGGATCAGGCTGCCGAGGTGCGGGATCGACACCGCGTAGCGCGTCGTTTCCGCCTTCATGTCGGGGATGCCGAACAGGTTCAATGCGGTGCCGCCCTGCTCGGTTTCCCACAGGCCCTCGATCGCGGCGAGCTTCGCGGGCTGGTGGCGGAGCGTGTTGATGCCGTGCTGGTCGCCGATCACGGCCTGCAGCGGCGCGAGCACGAGCAAGAGCCACAGCGACATCGAGAACATCTTCTTCACGGCCTTGTCGCGGCGGCCCTTCAGCAGGTGCCACGCGGCCGTCGCGGCGACGACGAGCGCGGCGACGATGAACGCCGCGAGCGCCATGTGCGCGAGCCGGTACGGAAACGACGGGTTGAAGATGATCGCGAACCAGTCGGTCGGCACGACCTGGCCGTCGACGATCTCGAAGCCCTGCGGCGTCTGCATCCAGCTGTTCGACGCGAGAATCCAGAACGTCGAGATGATCGTGCCGATCGCGACCATCAGCGTCGCGCCGAAGTGCGCGCGCGGGCTCACGCGGTTCCAGCCGAACAGCATGATGCCGAGGAAGCCCGCTTCGAGGAAGAATGCGGTCATCACTTCGTACATCAGCAGCGGGCCGGTGACGGAGCCGGCGAAGCTCGAGAAGCCGGACCAGTTCGTGCCGAACTGATAGGCCATCACGACGCCGGACACGACGCCCATGCCGAACGCGACGGCGAAGATCTTCGACCAGAAGAGGCAAAGGTTTTTGTAGTACGCCTTGCCGGTCTTGAGCCATCGGTATTCGAGCACGGCGATGAAGCTCGCGAGCCCGATGCTCAGCGCGGGAAAGACGATATGGAAGGAGACGGTGAATGCGAACTGCACGCGGGCCAGATCGAGGGCCGAAATAGCGGTTTCCATGCGGGTAGACCGAAGCTGACGACACCCGCCGGCGGGGCTGCCGGCGGCCCCTGCGCCGCGCGTGCAAGGCCGCGGCTGAAGAGTCGGTTCGGAGTATGGCGCTGCAT
Source organism: Burkholderia sp. MSMB1498 (assembly GCF_001526245.1). Lineage (NCBI taxonomy): Bacteria > Pseudomonadati > Pseudomonadota > Betaproteobacteria > Burkholderiales > Burkholderiaceae > Burkholderia > Burkholderia sp. MSMB1498. The sequence goes on along the minus strand of NZ_LOYJ01000124.1, from coordinate 199,492 downwards.
GTTGCGGTGCGAAATGCGCCAACTCGTCGCAGATGTCCAGCGCCGCCGCGCGGTTGGTCGACTTAAATCGTTGATTGGTATCAAGTTTGAAGCGCTTTTGTGTGATAGCGCGGGGCGCGTCGGGTTGATGCGCCTGCGGCAATTGACCGCGCTGCGATTGCGCGGCCGGCGCGGCGCGAGCGCGCCGACGGCGCGAACTGCCGGCAGTTCGCGTTCGGGCAGGTGGGCGGCGTGAGCGCGAACCAGGCGTCGACGGCGAGCGCGCTCGGCAGCGCGGCGCTCGGCACGGCGCTCGGCGCGGGAGCCGGCCTTCGCGCGGGCGGCGTGGTTGGCGCGGGCACCGCGCAGGGCTCGGCGTACGAAGTGCAGCGCCGCTACGACTATGCGTACATGCAATGCATGTACGCGGCGGGCGACCGCGTGCCGGTGCCGGGCGGCGCGCGGCGCGGCGGTTATGGCGACGGAGGCTACGGAGGCGGCGGCTACGCGCCGGACGCGCCGCCGCCGCCACCGCCGCCGGGTGCGTACTGAGCGGCGTGCGGCGGGATCTGAGCGGCTCCGGCCGTCGGCATGCGCTGCCTGCCGGAGGTCGCGCCGGGCGCGGCGGCGCCACGGCTCGGCGGGCGAGAAGGCCGGCTCTCGCGCCGACCTCGCCGCGCCGGTCGTTCGTTCGCCGCACGCCGTTTCGCGCCGCCGCGCTCAGCGGCGCGCGGACGATTTGCGTACACTCGGAGTATCGCATCGCCGCGCGCGAGCGCCGGCGCTTCTTCGACGAGACTCCGACGGGAACCCAGATGATCGATTTACGCAGCGATACCGTGACGCGCCCGAGCGCGCCGATGCTGGCCGCGATGACGGCCGCCGAAGTGGGCGACGACGTGTGGGGCGACGATCCGACCGTCGCGCGTCTGCAGGCCGCCGTCGCGGAGCGCGCGGGCAAGGAGGCGGCGCTGTTCTTTCCGAGCGGCACGCAGAGCAATCTCGCCGCGCTGATGTCGCATTGCGAGCGCGGCGACGAGTACATCGTCGGCCAGGCCGCGCACACGTACAAGTACGAAGGCGGCGGCGCGGCGGTGCTCGGCAGCATCCAGCCGCAGCCGATCGAGAACGCCGCTGACGGCACGCTGCCGCTCGAGAAGATCGCGGCCGCGATCAAGCCGATCGACGATCACTTCGCCCGCTCGCGCCTCTTCGCGCTCGAGAACACGATTGGCGGCAAGGTGTTGCCCGCGGGCTACGTCGACGAAGCGGTCGCGCTCGCGCGCAGCCGCGGGCTCTCGACGCATCTCGACGGCGCGCGCGTGTGCAACGCGGCCGTCGCGTCGGGCCGCCCGATCGCCGAGCTGTGCGCGCCGTTCGATTCGATTTCGATCTGCTTTTCGAAGGGGCTCGGCGCGCCGGTCGGCTCGGTGCTCGTCGGCAGCCGCGCGCTGATCGACCGCGCGCACCGCTGGCGCAAGGTGCTCGGCGGCGGCATGCGGCAGGCGGGTGTGCTCGCGGCCGCGTGCCTGTATGCGCTCGAGCACAACGTCGAGCGCCTCGCCGACGATCACGCGAACGCCGAGCGCCTCGCGCAGGGGCTCGCGCGGATCGAGCCGGTGAAGGTGCTGTCGCAGGCGACGAACATGGTGTTCGCGCAGATCCCCGAGGCCGATTGCGCGCCGCTCGAAGCGTGGCTGAAGGAGCGCGGCATCCTCACGCAGATGCTGTATTCGTCGCGCTTCGTCACGCACTGCGACGTGTCGCGCGACGACATCGACACGGCCGTCGCCGCGATCAGCGCGTACTTCGCGCGTTCGCGCGCCTGACGGACGCGGGCCGCGCGGTCGCGGCGGCCGTCGCCCCGGCGGCGTGCGGCGGCGCGAGCAGTTGCCGCGCGGCCTCGACGACCCGCGACGACAGCGATTCCATCTTCGGCGACTGCACCGTCCACGCGTGCCAGTACAGCGACACGTCGGTCGAATGCGCGGGCGCGAGATCGACGAGCCCTTGCTCGGCGGGCGAGCCGGGGCCGAGCAGCAGCTCGGGCACCATCGCATAGCCGAGCCCGTGCCGCACGGCCGCGAAGTGCGCGTGCGTGCCCGGCACGTAATGGCACGGAAACGCGCCGTCCGGCAGGCCGAGCTTGTCCCTCAGAAACGACGACTGCAGCGTGTCGCGCCGGCCGTGCGCGACGACGGGCGCGTCGCGCGCGCTCTCGCGCGTCAGGCCGTGCGGAAACCAGCGCGCGGCGAATTCCCGCGCGGCGATCAGCCGGTAGCGCATCGTGCCGAGCGGCTTCGCGAAGCAGCCGCGCATCGGCTTGCTCTGCGTCGTCACGCAGCCGATCGCCATCCCGCTTTCGAGCAGCGCGAACGTGTGATCCTGATCCTCGACGATCAGCTCGAACAGCATCCGCTCGCCCGCGAGCACCGACGTCAGCGCGGGCAGGAACCACGACCCGAGGCTGTCCGAATTGAGCGCGATCGCAACCGCGATCGTCGAGCCGCGCTCCGCGTCGAGATCGGCCTGCAGATCCGCCTGCAACAGCGCCATGCGGCGCAGGTGCTGCAGCACGCGCTGGCCGGCGGCCGTCGGCCGGCACGGCCGCGTGCGCAGCAGGAGCGGCGCGCCGAGGCTCGTCTCGAGCGCGCGCACGCGCTGCGTGACGGCCGACGCGGTCACGTGCAGCCGGGCCGCCGCCTGCTCGAAGCTGCCGGTATCGGCAACGGCGACGAGCGCCGCCGCCTGTTTCGGATCGATCGTCATCTATGAATCGCGTTGCGCCGGCGAAACCGGCTTCCTAAATAAAATTTAGCGTAATCAACTTAAGCTAAATATTGTACCGATGTCTGTGTCCTCCCCGGACAATGCGCGCGTGCGCATCGTGCACTGCAACATTCGCACGACGCCGCACGCCGCATCTGCAAAGGAAGGATTTCGACATGACCGATTACACGCCGAACACGTCGCGGCAGGCCGCGCCGACGCCACCGCAGGAGCCCGCGCCGCGGCGCCGCCGCTATTTCCGCACGCTCGCGGGCCTCGTGCTCGGCGCGGCGATCGCGGGCGGCGCGGTCGGCACGTGGACGCTGCAGCGCATCTGGACGCAGTTGCCGTCCGTCGAGCCGCTCTCCGTCTACCGGCCGGCGCTGCCGCTGCGGATCTTTTCGCGCGACGGCGAGTTGCTCGCCGAATACGGCGTCGAGCGCCGCGAGTTCGTGCCGCTCGAACGCATCCCGCCGCTCGTGCGCCACGCGCTGCTCGCCGCCGAGGACGCGCAGTTCTACACGCACGGCGCGGTCGACATCGGCGGCCTCGCGCGCGCGACGTTCGCGAACGTCGTCACCGGCCAGCCGGGGCAGGGCGGCAGCACGATCACGATGCAAGTCGCGCGCAATTTCTTTCTCACGCGCGACAAGGTGCTGAGCCGCAAGCTCGCCGAGATCCTGATGTCGTACAAGCTCGAGCGCGCGTACAGCAAGGACAAGCTGCTCGAGCTGTACATGAACGAGATCTATCTCGGCGAGCGCGCGTACGGATTCGCGGCCGCCGCGTCGGTCTACTTCGGCAAGCCGCTCGATGCGCTCACGCCCGGCGAGGCGGCCGTGCTCGCCGGCTTGCCGAAGGCGCCGTCCGCGTTCAATCCGGTCGTCAATCCGGCGCGCGCGACGACGCGCCGCAACTACGTGCTCGGCCGCATGCGCGCGCTCGGGTATCTCGACGAAGCCGCATACCGGCAGGCCGCCGGCGCGCCGATCGCGCTCGCGACCACGCCGCCGCCCGGCATCGTCGCCGCGCCGTACGTCGCGGAGCGCGCGCGGCGGATGATGGTCGAGCGTTTTCATGACGATGCATATACGCTCGGCCTCGACGTGACGACGACGATCGCGATGCGCGATCAGCGCGCGGCCGAGGCGGCGCTCGCGCGCGGCCTCACGCGCGGCGGCCGGCGCGACGCGAAGGACGCGCTCGAGGGCGCGCTCGTGTCGGTCGACGCGGCGACGGGCGACATCCTCGCGCTCGCGGGCGGCGCGGATTTCGCGCGCAATTCGTTCGACCACGCGCTGCAGGCGTACCGGCAGCCCGGCTCGAGCTTCAAGCCGTTCGTCTACTCGGCCGCGCTGGAAAAGGGCATGTTCCCCGGCGTGCTCGTCGACGACGCGCAACGCACGCTGTCGCGCGAGGAGACGGGCGCGAACCCGTGGCGGCCGCGCAATTTCGGCAACAACTACGAAGGCTTCATTCCGGTGCGGCGCGGGCTGATGCGCTCGAAGAACCTCGTCGCGGTCAGCCTGATGCAGGCCGCGCAGCCCGACTTCGTGCAGCAGCACGCGGCTCGCTTCGGCTTCGAGCCGCAACGCAATCCCGCGTCGCTGCCGCTCGCGCTCGGCGCGGGCGCGGCGACGCCGCTGCAGATCGCGAGCGCGTACGCGGTGTTCGCGAACGACGGCGTGCGCATGGAGCCGCGCCTGATCGAATCGGTCCGGCAGCGACACGGCGGCATGCTGTTCGACGCGCAGCCGGCAACCGGCGTGCGCGTCATTTCGGAGCGCAACGCATTCGTGATGGACGACATGCTGCGCGACGTCGTGCGTCACGGCACCGCGCGCCGCGCGCTCGCGCTGAATCGTTCCGACGCGGCGGGCAAGACCGGCACGTCGAACGGCTCGAAGGACGTCTGGTTCGGCGGCTATTCGTCGGGCGTCGTGTCGGTCGTGTGGATGGGCTACGACGCGCCGCGCAGCCTCGGCCGCGCGACGGGCTCGTCGCTCGCGCTGCCTGTGTGGGTCGACTACATGAAGACCGCGATCGGCGGCCGCAAGGCGATCGACCGGACGCCGCCCGCGGACGTCGTGCTCGTCGACGGCGATTTCGTCTACGCCGAAGCCGCGAGCGGCAAGTGCACGCCGCCGCTGCCGCCGTTCGTTCGCAGCCCGTTCGCGTGCGACGCGGTGCGCCGTGCGCCGGCGGACGCCGCCGCGCTGGCGGGCGCGTCGACGCCGCCCGCCGTCGACGCGGCTGAACGCGCGCGCGTGCTCGAACTGTTCCGCACGGAAGACTGAGCGAGGGCACGCATGCATACGCTCTACCTGATCGCGATCGTCGCGGAAGCGATGTCGGGCGCGCTGATGGGCATGCAGCGCGGGATGGACCGCTTCGGCCTCGCGCTCGTCGGCGCGGTGACGGCGCTGGGCGGCGGCACCGTGCGCGACGTGCTGCTCGGCCGTTATCCGCTCACCTGGGTCGCGCATCCCGAATACCTGCTGCTGACGCTCGCGGCGGCGACCTTCGCATCGATGACGGCGACGCACGTCGCGCGGCTGAAATCGCTGTTCACCACGGTCGACGCGCTCGGGCTCGCGGCGTTCTCGATCATCGGCTGCGACGTGGCGGCGACCGTCAACGACAGCCCGGTCGTGATCGTGCTCGCGGGCGCGATCACCGGCGTTTGCGGCGGGATGCTGCGCGACCTACTCTGCAACGAGATGCCGCTCGTGCTGCGCAAGGAGCTGTACGCGAGCATCGCGTTGCTGACGGGCGGGCTGTATGTCGGCATGACGACGATCGGCGTCGCGCAAGGCATCGCGACCGTCGTCGCGCTGATCGCGGGATTCTCGGTGCGGATGCTCGCCGTGCGCCGCGGCTGGCGGCTGAAGGCGTTTCACGCGGCGGACGCGGGCTGAGGCCCGCGCCGCATGCGCGCGGCCCGCTCATGCAGGCACGATGACGGGCGCGACGCCGTCGCCCGCGTCGACGAGGCGCACGCGAAAGCCGTAGCAACGCTCGATCGCATCGGGGCGCAATACGTCGGCGGGCGCGCCGTCGGCGACGATCGCGCCGTCCGCGAGCATCGCGATGCGATCCGCGTGGCGCGCGGCGAGATTCGGATCGTGGACGATCGTCAGCACGCCGATGTTCCAGTCGCGCGACAGGCGTCGGACCGTGTCGAGCAATTGATGCTGGTGCGCGAGATCGAGCGCGGCGGTCGGTTCGTCGAGCAGCAGGTAGCGCGGCGCGCGCGCCGTGTCGCCGGACGGCCAGAGCTGCGCGAGCACGCGCGCGAACTGCACGCGCGCGAGCTCGCCGCCCGACAGCGTCGTCACGTCGCGCGCGTCGAGCGCCGAAGCGCCCGCCAGCGCGAGCGCCTGTGACGCGATCTCGTTGTCCTCGCGCGCGGGCGCGCCGGTGCGGCGCGTGTGCGGATAGCGGCCGAGCAGCACGACGTCGAGCGCGCTGAACGCAAACGCGGGCTGCGACGCTTGCGGAAGCACGGCGCGCAGCCGCGCGAGACGCGGGGCGTCGATCCGGCCAAGCGGCTCGCCGTTCAGCGTGACGTCGCCGCGCACGGTCGCGCCGCGCGCGCCGCCGCCCGTCGACAAGTCCCCCGCGAGCACCTTGAGCAGCGTGCTCTTGCCCGCGCCGTTGCGCCCGAGCAGTGCGGTGACGCGGCCGGGCGCGATCCGGACCGACAGGTCGTGAAGGATCACGCCGCCGGCGCGTGCGACGTGAAGGCGATCGGCGATCAGCATGGCGTTCGATGCGGCGTCGAAGTGCGATTCGATATGCGATTCGATATGCGATTCGATATGCGATTCGATATGCGATTCGATATGCGATTCGATATGCGATTCGATATGCGATTCGATATGCGATTCGATATGCGATTCGATATGCGATTCGATATGCGATTCGATATGCGATTCGATATAGCCGATCGCAAAGCGGCGCGTAAGTTCACCTTCGAGATCATATCGATGTGACAAATCGACCGGCGCGCGAAGAGGCGTGCGACATGCCGACCATGAAATCTCATGCGCATCCTACGCCCCCAGTGCGCCGCGCCGCTTCCACAGCAGCGCGAGAAAGAACGGCGCGCCGATCAGCGCGGTCAGGATGCCGAGCGGAATCTCCGCCGGTGCGGCGAGCGTTCGCGCGGCGAGATCGGCGGTGACCGCGATCAGCGCGCCGAGGAGCGCCGCGCCCGGCATCGCGATTCGCTGATCGGGGCCGGCCGCGAGGCGCACGCAATGCGGCGCGACGAGCCCGATGAAGCCGATCGCGCCGGTGCACGACACGAGCGCGCCGACGCACATCGCGGTTCCGACGAGCACGCGCCGCTTCACGCGCTGCACCGGCACGCCAAGATGCAGCGCTTCGGTTTCGCCGAGTTGCAGCGCGTTCAGCGCGTGCCGCTCGCGCGCGAGCAGCGCGCAGCCGGCGAGCGCGAACGGCGCGACGGCGGCGATCGCGCGCCACTGCGCGCCGCCGACGCTGCCGAGGCTCCAGAACGTCAGCGAGCGCAATTGCGCGTCGTCGGCGACATACGTGAGTAGTCCGATCGCGGCGCCGGCGAGCGCGTTGATCGCGATGCCCGCGAGCAGCAGCAGCGGCAGCGCGAGCCGGCCGCGCGAGACGGCGAGCCGGTAGACGAGCGCCGCAACGGCGAGCGCGCCGCCGAATGCGGCGACGGGCAGGAAGCCGAGCGCAACCGGAGCGGCCGCGAGCGGGCCGAGCACGATCAACGCCGATGCGCCGAGCGCCGCGCCGCTTGATACGCCGATCAGGCCCGGATCGGCGAGCGGATTGCGAAACAGCGCCTGCATCGCGGCGCCCGCCGCGCCGAAGCCCGCGCCGACGAGCAGTGCGAGCACGACGCGCGGCGCACGGATGTCGAGCAGCACAGCGCGCGCCTGGCGCAGCGCGGCATCGCTCGCGAGCCGCGCATCGGTCGCGGCGAGCGTGTCGAGCAGTTGCGCGGGCGTGAGCCGGTACGCGCCGATGCAGAGCGCGGCGATCGACGCGGCGGCGAGTGCGGCGATCAACACGGCGAGCGTCCACGTCGCGCGCCGTCGGCGGAGCGCGGCGGCGATCGACGACGCGAACGTCGGCCTGTGCGCGGCGGCGCGCGCGGGGTCGACTGACGGAGAACGGGCGGCGATGGTCATCGTGAGATATCGAACCGGTGAGACGGCGAGCGCGTCGACGCGGGCGAGAAACGGCCGACGTCCGCCGCGTGCCGTGATGCGGCGGACGCTTCGTGGCGCGCGAGGCGTGGCGTTTCGATCGCGCCGCCCCGGGGGGCGCGCAAGTGCGGCGAAGACTTCAGGAAACCGAACGATTGCGTGCGATCGACGCGCGACGCGATGCGCCGCGGCGATCCGGCGCGGATGTCGTCGATCTCGCATGTTCAGGCGAGCGTGCTGTTCAGCCGGCGTTGCAGCGCGGCGACCGCCTGCGGCAGACGCGGCCCGAAGCCGAGCAGGAACAGCGCGTCGAGCGACACGACGCGCCGCGCGCGCCCGGCCGGCGTCGCCGCGAAGCCGGGCGCGGCGAGCAGCGCGTCGCGCCCGCCCGCCGCGTGCAGCCCCTCGTCCGAGATCAGCACGACGTCGGGCTCGGCCGCGACCAGCGCCTCGGCGGTCAGAGGCTTGTAGCGATCGAATCCCTGCATCGCGTTGTGCGCGCCCGCGTAGCGGATCATCGCGTCGGCGGCCGTCTGCTGGCCGGCGACGAGCGCCTGGTTGCCGGTGTGGTTGAGCACGAACAGCACGCGCGCGGGCGTATGCCGCGGCGTGCGAGGCGGCGCGGCGTCGACCGCCGCGCGTGCCGCGAGCCAGTCGCGATCGAAGCGCGCGAGCAGCATGTCGCCCGCGCCCTGCAGCGACAGCGCCTGCGCGATGCCGCGGATCTTGCGGCGCACCGATTCGACATCGTGCGCCTCGTCGAACGCCGTGACGGCCACGCCCGCGCGCGCGACCTGCGAGAGCGCGGCGGGCGGCCCCGCTTCCGCCGACGCGAGCACGAGATCCGGCCGAAGCGACAACAATCCTTCCGCGGACAACGCGCGCTGATAACCGATCTTCGGCAAGCGCCGCGCGGCTTCCGGATACGTGCACGTGGTGTCGGTGCCGACGAGTTCGTAGCGCGCGGTCCGCGCGCCGCCCAGCGCGTAGATCGTCTCGGCGAGCGCGCCGCCGATCGCGACGACGCGCTTGGGCGGCCCGCTCGCCGGCGTGCGCGCGAAAGCGCCCGCATGCGCGGCCGCGAACACGAGCGCGCCCGTGCCCGCGAGCCATGCGCGCCGGCGTGCATCGATGCGCGAAGACCGGCTCATCGCGCGACCTCGGCGTCGGTCGAGTCGGGCGCGCCGGCCACGTCCGTCGCGTGGGCCGCATCCGCGGCGTCGATCGTCGGCAGCGCGCGCACGAGATCGCGCCAGCCCGCGAGCTCCGGCTGTCCCGGCTTGCGCGCGCCGAACAGCATCGCGATGTTGTCGCCCGCCGCATCGAACAGCTCGACCGACGTGACGACGCCGTCGCTCGTCGGCTTTCTCACGGCCCAAGCGGACGCGACGAGATCCTCGCGCAGATGCAGGTTGAAATCCTCGTCGAGCACGTTGATCCACGAGCCCATCCGGCGGATGTTCGTCACGGTCCCGGTGTGGATCTGAATCATGCCGCGATTGCCGACGAACACCATGATCGGCAGCCGCGTCTGCGAGGCGCGCTCGAGCACGCGCCGCATCGCATCGGTCGCGACGCGATGCGCGCGCTTGTCGCCGGCTAGCCGCAACGCCTGCGTGCGCGCGACGCCGAAGCGGCGCACGATGCCATGGAACTGGTGCGTGTCGGTCATCGCGTCCCACGCGGCGCGCAGGCCCGCCGCGTCGATTTCGCCGTCTGGCCGCTCGACGAACGCGAGCGGCGCGGGCGCGGCCTCGAACGCGGGCGATTGCACCGGCATCCGCCAGCGCGACACGAACGCGTCGAACGCATCGTGATCGCTGTGCTTGCGCAAATAGACCTTGTGCACCGCGTCGCCTTGCGCATCGAAGAACTGCAGGCTCTTCATCACGCCGTGCGCGGTCGGCTCGTACACGGCGAAGCCCGCCGCCCAGTTGCGGTAGAAGATGCGCAAATCGATCGCGCCGAGCGCGAGCCCGACCGGGCCGTCGTGGCTCATCTGCTCGAACGCGCCGTCCTTCTCGTGCACGGCGGCCGCGTTGCGCGTGAGCGCCATCACGGCGCCCAAGCGCGGCATCTCCTCGAACAGCTCGACGAAGCTCGGCTCGAGCCGCACGACGCGCTCGCCCGCGAACGCCGCGAGCGCTTCGCCTTCGCTGATGCCGAGCAGGTGCGCGACATCGCGGTTGCGCAGCTTGCGGGTTTCTTTCAGATGCAGGAACGCATCGCGCAACTCGGCCGGCGCGAGCGCGCGGGGCGACGAAGAGGCGGGAGCGGCGGTGTTCATCATGACGGAGATCCTCGATTGCCGGACGGGCCGGATTGGGAAAAGGCGTGCGGGCCGCATCAGAAATCCACCTTCATGCTGACCGCGACGCTGCGGCCCGGAGCCGTGTATGCGTCGAGCACGTTCGAATCGGCGGCGATGCCGCGCACGTCCGACCAGTTCCAGTACTTGCGGTCGAACAGGTTGTGAATGCCGAGGTACGCGCTCACGTGCTTGTTGAAGCGATAGCCGCCGCGCACATCGACGACGAACGACGAAGGCGGCGTGAAGCACGTTTTCTTCTGGCACGCGGCCGACGACACGTCGCGGCCGCGCTTGGCCGCCTGGAACAGCAGGTCGGCCTGCGCGAACCAGCGCTCGCTCGGCTCGTAGCGCACGCCGAGCACGGCGGAGAACGGGTTGACCGTGTCGAGCGGCTCGCTCGCCGCGCCGTTGTCCTGCGTCGTGCCCTTCGTGAACGCCATCGCGGTCTTCAGCGTGAAGCCGTTCGGCATCACCCACTCGGCGCGCCCTTCGAAGCCGTGGATGCGGGCGTTCGCGAAGTTCACGTACTGGAACACGAGCGGATCGTTCGGCCGGCCGCTGCCGCCGATCGTGCGTTGCGAGATGAAGTCGCGATAGCGGCCGGCGAACGCGGCGACGCTGTAGCGCAGCGGCCCGTAACCCGTGCCGAGCGTGCCGCGCAGGCCGGCTTCGACGGTGTCGCTCGTCTCGGGCTTCAAGTTCGGATTCCCGATCGACGTATAGCCGTAGAGCGGATTCGAGAAGCTGTTGTTGACCTGATCGGGCATCGGCGTGCGGAAGCCGTGCGCATACTGCGCGTACGGAATCAGCGCGGGCGTCACTTCGTACAGCACCGCCACGCGCGGCGAGAGCTCGTGATCGCTCGAGCTGACCGTCTTGCCGGTGAAGAGCGGATCGCCCGACGTCGGGCTCAGCCGATATGCGTCCAAGCGCAGCCCCGGCGTGACGAGCAGCTTGCCGAAGCCGATCTGGTCCTGCACGAACGCGCCGAACAGCGTGTAGTCGGTATCCGGAAACGCCTTGTTCGGAAACGATTCGCCTGGGCTCGCGACCGTGCCGTCGCGCAGGCTCTTGATCCGGTCGATGCTGCCGTCGACGCCGTACAGCAGCTTGTGCGCGAGCGGTCCGGTCGAGAAGCCGCTTTCGGCGAACGCGGAGCCGCCGAACGCGCGCTCGCTGTAATGGTTCGAGCGTGAGCGCGACTGCAGCCGGCCGCCGCGCGTCTCGAACGAATCCTGATCCTGCGTCGATTCCTGATAGTAGAACTGAACGTGCGCGGTCTGGAACCAGCGTGCGGCGTCGTCGCGGAAGTCGTAATCGACGCTGAAGCGGTTGCGCTCGAGCTTGTCGTTCGCGGTGAGGCCGAGCGTCGTCGGCGGGTTGATCGCCGACAGCACGTTCGTGTCGACTCGGCGCCGCATCGTCTCGGCGGTGAACTTGAACGTGTCGCGCGATGTCGGCGTGATCGTCAGCTTGCCTAACAGCGATTCCGTGTAGACATCCTGAGGATTCGCGGTCGTGCGCTTCGTGCTCGCGGAATTGTCGCCGCCGTGCGTATCCACTTCGTGGCCGCGGCGGCCGGATGCGATCAGCATCCCCTGCACGCGATCGTTGCCCGCGGCCGCGGACACGGTTGCGCCGACGCTGCGGTCGACCGAGTCGTAGCTCGGCCGCAACGAGAAGTAGGTCTTCTTGCGATAGATCGACAGCAGGTCGGACGGGTCCTTCGTGATGAAGTTGACGGCGCCTGTCAGGCCGTCGCTGCCGTACAGCGACGACGCCGGGCCGCGCAGGATCTCGATGCGTCGGAGCGTATCGAGATCGGCGTAATCGCCGCGGCCCGCTTCGAGCGGGCCGAACGAAAACGCGCTCGGCAGCCGGATGCCGTCTTCCATCAGCAGCACGCGATTGCCTTCGAGGCCTCGGATGTTGATGCTCGAATCGCCGTCGCGGCCGCCGCCGAGCGCCGCCGTTGCCGGGCGGTACGCGGTGCGGCGCACGGTGACGCCCGGCTCGTAGCGCAGCGCGTCCTTGATGTTGTCGGCTTGCTGTTCTTCGAGGTCCGAATCGGTGATCACCGACACGCTCGCCGCGGTGCGGCTCGCAGCCGACGCGGTGCGCGTCGCGGTGACGGTGATCGGGTCGAGCGCGCGCGCGCCGGCGATCGCCGCATGCGGCGCGGACGCGGCGGACGGCGGCGCGGCGACGGCGGGTTCGGAGGCGGCGCCGGCGGCGCGCGCGGCTGCCGCGTAGATGCCGAAGGCGCCGAACAGCGCGGCGCGAAGCGGCCGCCGCGCCAACAGAGGTTGATGCACGGTTTGGTCTCCCAGTGACGTATGAGCCCGGAGGCTGGCTGGGTGACGCGTGCACCTGGCTGGCGCCCGCGCGCCGCGAACGGCGCGGGCAGGTTGAAAGGAAAGGTTCGTCGAAACGAACGCAGAGTGTAATTGAGAATCATTCGCAATTCAATTCGAGAAACGGCCTCGCTCATCATGCGGGAAGCCGGTCGATGTGGCGGGCGACGTCATGCCGTCATGTCTGCGAGCGCTTATTGTCCGCAACTAACGGTCTGCGCCGGTCAACGCCTTCGAGGATGAGCGCACGCGGGGCTGCATCCAGCGCGAGCGCTGAACGGCGCCCGCCTTCGGCGTGCATGCGCGCCTCTCGACGCGGCGAGCCGATGCGGTTTCGATGCGGTTTCGATGTAGTTTCGATGTGGCTTCGATGTGGTTTCGCAGCAGCGGCCGCGCAGGCGGCACAATCAGACGGCATCGGCGGCCGTCGCCTAATGGCCTTCCGCGTTTTCTACCGCGGCGGCTCGCGGCGATTCTCCGCGATTCGTGGCGGGGGCTGCGCGCGCGCCGATTACGCCATCGATTCGAGCCGGATCAGCAGCTTGCGCACGTGCGCGAGAAACGCCTCATGCGCTTCTCGATCGCGCGGCGAGTCGAGATGCGACGATTCCGCGAGCTGGATCTGCCGGTCGAACTCGTCGGCGAGCGCTCGGCGCGTGTCGACCGGAAGCGCGCGGATCAGCGAGACGAGCAGCAATTCCTGAGCGTGAAGCATGCCGGACAGCGCCTGGACGTTCATGCCGACCTCCGTCGAAGAAAGCGAGGCGGCGCCGCGGGATCGCGGGCCGCTCACCTTTTCATACTAGGTCCGCCGCGCGCAAAAGCCGAGCGGCGCGCGCATTCGTCGCGACAAGGCGCCCGCGATGTGCGCGCGCACGAAACAATCCGGAGCGCATCACGTGCGTGCGCACTCGCCGAGCATCCATGCGCGCAAGCGCCGCAACGACTCGCTCGTTTCCAGCCGCTCGGGCGCATAGCACAGATAGTGGCCTTGCTCGTCGACGTCGACGGGCGCGTCGAGCGGCTGCGCGAGCGTGCCGGCCGCGAGCTGATCGCGGATCAGGAACGCCGGGACGAGCGCGATCCCGAGCCCTGCCTGCGCCGCCTGGATCAGTACGGAGTACTGCTCGAAGCGCGGCCCGGCGAGTGCGTTCATCTGCGTGACGCGATGCCGGTCCGCCCATGCGATCCACGCGCATTCGGCCTGCTCGTGCACGAGCCGCGGCGCGTTCGCGACGTCGGCGGGCGCGCGCAGCGCGTAGCGCTCGGCGAATTCGGACGCGCACACGGGCACGAACGTGCGGCCGTCGAGATAGTCGCATCGAACGCCTTCCCAGCGGCCGTCGCCGTAGCGGATCGCCGCGTCGAGCCCGAGCGGGAACGGGTCGCCCGGTGCGAGATGGCGTCGAAAGCTGAGCGTGACGTCGGGTGCGGTCTCGAGAAAGTGCGGCAGACGCGGCACGAGCCATTTCGTCGTGAACGTCGGCACGCTCGCGATCGTCAGCAGGTCGCTGTCTTCGCGCGCGCTCAGCAATTCGAGCGATGCATTGCCGATCTCGCGCAACGGCCCGGCGACGCGCGCCTGGTAGACCTGGCCCGCGCGCGTGAGCGCGAGGTTGCGGCCCTCGCGGACGAACAGCTTCACGCCGAGCAGCGCCTCGAGGCTCGCGATCTGCCGGCTGACCGCGCTCGGCGTCAAGCCGAGCTCGCGCGCCGCGTACGAAAAGTTCAGATGTTTCGCAGAACTGGCGAACGCATGCAGCTCGGCGACGTTCGGGTACAGGTGCTTCATCGCGAAGTGTTCCGTCGGTGCAAAGAGCGATGCGGAGTTTGTACGTTTTTTTCATGACGATGCCATGTCGCGCACACACACTGGCGGCCGTCGTCGCGATGCGCGCAACGCCTGCTCCAGCGGGCGTTGCACGCGCCGCATCCCTTCGTCGCCTGCGAGACCAGTCATGCGCTCAACCACCGCCGCGGCCATTGCCGACGGTATTCCGTTTCGTCGCGGCAGAAGCCGTCCGTCGCTCGGCGCGGTCGTCGTCAACGGCACCGTCGCGCTGTTCGCGCTGTATCTGCTGATGCCGATCGTGCTGCTGCTGATCGGATCGGTCGGGCAGAGCTGGACGAACACGCTGCTGCCCGTCGGCTTCACGTGGCGCTGGTTCGCCGAGCTGGCCGCCGATGCGAGCTTCAGGCGCGCGTTCGGCGTGAGCTTTGCCGTCGCGCTCGCGTGCTGCGGGCTCGACGCGATCGTCGGCGTGCCGCTCGCGTATGCGCTGCATCACCGCGCGCTTCGCGGGCGCGGCATCGCGGCGCGCATCGTGATGCTGATGCCGATCGGCGTGCCCGCGCTCACGCTCGGCTTCGGCTACATCGTGATCTTCGGCGGCGATGCGCTGCCGTGGCTCGGCACGCTGCCGCTGATGATCGCCGCGCACGCGGTGCTGACGCTGCCGTACCTGCTGCAGACGCTGCTGAGCGACCTGCGCCATCTCGATCTCGCGAAGCTCGAAGCCTCGGCGGCGACGCTCGGCGCGCCGCCGTTGCGGCAGTTCTTCACGATCGTGCTGCCGAACCTGCGGCAGAGCCTGTTTTCCGGGCTCGTGATGGTCGCGGCGCTGTCGATCGGCGAGTTTCAGGTATCGAACCTGATCGCGGGCTTTCGCTATCGCAATTTCCCCGTCGTGCTGCTGCAGGCGTTCTACGGCGCGTCCGGCATCGCATGCGCGGCGACCGTCGTGCTGCTGCTGCTTGCCGTGCTGGCGACGCTCGCATCGATCCATTCCGTGCAACGACTGAAGTGAAGCCATGAGCCTCGAATTCGACAACGTCAGTTTCAGATACCCCGGTGCGGCGCACGGCGTCGACGCCGTCACGTTGCACGCGCAGCCCGGCGAGCTGCTCGCCGTGATCGGGCGCAGCGGCTCCGGAAAATCGACGCTCCTGCGCCTGAGCGCGGGGCTGCTGAGCGGTTACGACGGCCGCGTCGCGATCGGCGGGATCGACATGGCGGGCGTGGCGGTGTGGCGGCGCGAGGTCGGCATGGTGTTTCAGCAGTACGCACTGTTTCCGCATCTGTCCGTCGTCGACAACGTTGCGTATGGCCTGCGCATGCGCGGCGTCGCGGCCGCCGCGCGCCGGCGGCGCGCGCTCGAGATGCTCGAGCGAGTGGGGCTGGCGGCGCATGCGGCGCGCAGCACGACGCAGTTGTCGGGCGGTCAGCAGCAACGCGTCGCGCTTGCCCGCGCGCTCGTGATCGAGCCGGCCGTGCTGCTGCTCGACGAGCCGCTCGCCGCGCTCGACGCGGGCATCCGGCATCAGCTGCGCGACGAGATTCGCGCGCTGCAGCGCGCGTGCCGGGCGACGACGCTGTTCGTCACGCACGATCAGGACGAGGCGCTCAGCATGGCGGATCGCGTCGCGATCGTCGACGGCGGGCGCGTGCTGCAGGTCGGCACGCCGCGCAATTTGTACGAGCGACCTGTATCGACGCAGGTCGCGCGTTTCATCGGCCACTCGACGATCCTGCGCGCCCGCGTGCTGGCGAGCGACACGATCGACGTGCGCTTCGCGACGCTGCGCGCGGATACGGGCTCGCATCGGCCGGGAGACGAGGTGGACGTGCTCGTGCGTCCCGAACACGTGGAGCCCGATCCGGCCGAGCACAGCGTGAACCGCATCGGCGGCGCGCTCGGCGAGGTTCGTTACTTCGGTGCGACGCATCGCTACGACTTCGTGCCGCACGGCGCAATGGAGCCGCTGCTGTGCGAGGGCCGCGTGCTCGCCATGCGCGGCATCGCGATTGATCCTCGCCATCTGCTCGTGCTGCCGGCGCAGGCCGGCGCGCAATGATTGTTTCGTTCAACGGAGATTCACGATGTTTTCAGGTCGACAAATCCTGACGGCGCTGCGTCGCGCCGCATGCGCGCTTGCGCTCGGCGCCTGCGCGACGCTCGTCGCGAACGGCGCGCAGGCCGCGCCGCTCTACGCGGGCGAAGACGCGCTTTATGCGAAGGCCGCCGACGAGGGGCTCGTCGTGTCGTTCGACACGGGCCCCGAGTGGGCGAACTGGAAGGCGCTGTTCGCGGAGTTCCGCAAGCGCTACCCGAAAATCGAGCTCACGTACAACGACATCGGCTCGGCCGCGACGGTCGTCGCGCTCGACAAGTCGCGCCGCCGTCCGCAGGCGGACACCGCGTACTACTTCGCGGCGTCGGCGCTCGACGCGGCGGGCAAGGACGTCGTCGCGCCGTTCAAGCCGATCAACTTTGACAAGCTGCCGCCCGTGTTTCGCGAGGCGGACGGCCGCTGGTTCACCGTGCATTCGCTGAACGTCGCGTTCCTCGTGAACAGGAAGCTCGTGAAGGACGTGCCGCAGCGCTGGTCGGATCTGCTGAAGCCGGAGTACAAGAATGCGGTTGTCTATCTCGATCCGCGCTCGACGGGGCAAGGGCAAGTCGTCGTGATCGCGGCGGCATCCGCGTTCGGCGGCGGCGTCGACCATCCGAAGCCCGGCGCCGATTTCTTCGGAAAGCTGAAGAATGCGGGCAACGTGTTGCGCATCGAGGGCACGACGCCCTATGCGAAGTTCGTGAAGGGCGAGATCCCGATTCTGATCGGCTACGAGAACGACGGCCTGAAAGCGAAGTACGCGGACGGCATGGGCGACGCGGTCGACGTCGTGATTCCGCAGGACGGCAGCGTGTCCGCGCCGTACGCGATGAGCCTCGTGAAGAACGGCCCGAATCCCGCGGCCGCGCAGCTCTGGCTCAACTTCGTGATGAGCGATGCCGGCCAGGCGCTCTTCGCGCGCGGCTACGTGCGGCCCGCGGTGCCGGGCGTCGCGCTCGCGCCGGACGTCGCGGCGAAGATGCCGAACGCGCCGCAGGTGCACCCGCTCGACGTCGTGAAGGCCGCCGCGCGCAAGGCTGAAGTCGACAGGCTGTGGTCGCAGGCGACGCTCGGCCAATAAGGAGCGCGACGTGCAACGATCGTCTCTCGAAGGCGGCCTGCTGCGCCGCTTCGGCGCGGCCCCGGCAGGCGGGCTGCTCGCGCTCTTCTTTGTGCTGCCGCTCGCCGCGCTCGTGAGCGCGGCGTTCGCGGAAGGCGGCCGCGCGTTCGGCGCCGTGCTGCGCGATCCGCTCGTCGCGGACGCGATCGGCCGCTCGGTCGCGCTCGCGATCGGCACGGGCACGCTGTCGACGTGCGTCGGCATGCCGCTCGCGATGTCGCTTGCCGATCAGACGCCCGCGCGGCGCCGCTGGTCGCTCGCGCTGCTCGGCGTGCCGCTCGCGTTCTCCGGGCTCGTGATCGCGTACGGCTTCATCCTGACCTTCGGCCGCGCGGGCTTCGTCACGACGCTGCTCGCCGGCCTCGGCGCGGACGCCGCGAAAGTCGGCGGCGTGATCTACACGACGTTCGGCCTCGTCGTCGCATACGCGTACTACCTGATTCCACGCGTCGCGCTGATGCTGTTTCCGGCATTCGCGAATCTCGACCGCAGGCCGCTCGAAGCGGCGATGTCGCTCGGCGCGAAGCCGTGGCGCGCGTGGCTCGACGTCGCATGGCGCGAACTGTGGCCGTCGATCGCGGCCGCGTGGTGCCTCGTGACGGCGATCGCGCTCGGCACGTACGGCACCGCGCTCGCGCTCGCCGGCACGCAGATCAACATCCTGCCGCTCCTGATGTACCTGAAGCTGTCCGACGGGCAGACCGATTTCTCGCAGGCCGCCGTGCTGTCGATCGTGCTGACGGCGCTGTGCACGTGCGTGCTCGCGATGGGGGAATACGTTGCGCGACGACATCATTGAACGCACGCCGGGGGCGAACGTTGCGCTCGCGCGCGTCGCGCGGCGCCAGCAGGGGCCGCGCCGCCATCTGATGCCGGTCGGCCTGATCGGCCCGCGTGACGCGACCGATGCGCAGCTGCACATCGCGGAGACGATCGCGCATGCGCTCGCCGCAGCGGGCATCGCGATCGTCGGCGGAGGCAAGGGCGGCGTGATGGAGGCGGCGGCGCGGGGCGCGCGCGGCGCGAATGGCCTCGTGATCGGACTGTTGCCCGAGGACGATGCGGCCGGCGCGAATCCGCATCTGAGCGTCGCGCTGCCGACGGGGCTCGGCATCACGCGCAACGCGCTGATCGCGCGCGCGTCGCTGTGCCTGATCGCGGTCGGCGGCGGGCTCGGCACGTTGTCCGAGATCGCGCTCGGCCTGCAGTGGGGCAAGCCGGTTTTCACGATTTGCGATGCGCCGCAAGTGACGGGCGTCGAGAACTTCGGCGCGCCGGAGCCGCTGCTCGCGCGCGTCGCGCAATGGCTCGTCGATTCGGTCTAGGGCCTGTTCCCGTGATCGAAAAAATCCGTCGAGGGGCTGGCCGCCAGAAGGGCCGATCGCTGCGTCATGCTCCTCGCGAATACGTCGAGTATTCGCTTCGTCGCAATCCTTGCGCTCAGCCCTTCTGGCGGCCAGCGCAAGCCCGTTATTAGCGGGAACAGGCCCTAGCCGCGTCGAGGTTGGGAGAGGAAGGCGCTTCATTCGTTTTGATCCTATTTGACAGGAATCCTATTCATGAAAAAGGCGGCAGCAGCATTGTTGGTGACGGGGAGCGTGTGCGCGGGCGCGCATGCGCAGGGCACGGTGACGCTCTACGGGATCGTCGATGCGGGGCTCGGCTATACGAGCGATCAGCGCGTCGCGCAGAGCAAGGGCGCGCTCGGCTCGCCAGTCAGCTATCGGAACGCGTCGAGCTACAGCTTCGCGAGCGGCACCTGGTCGGGCAGCCGCTGGGGGCTGAAGGGCAAGGAAGATCTGGGCGGCGGCCTCGCCGCGGTGTTCCAGCTCGAGAACGGCTTCAACATCGGCACGGGCCAGGCGGGGCAGGGCGCACGGATGTTCGGCCGACAGGCGTGGATGGGGCTGTCGAGCGAACGCTACGGCACGCTGACGATGGGCCGCCAGTACGATCCGATCGTCGACTTCGTCGGCACGATCAGCGCGGGCACGTTCCTGACCGGCATGGGCGCGCATCCGGGCGATCTCGACAACATCGACAACCAGTCGCGCGAGAACAACTCGATC
This sequence comes from Burkholderia sp. MSMB1498, assembly GCF_001526245.1. Taxonomy (NCBI): domain Bacteria; kingdom Pseudomonadati; phylum Pseudomonadota; class Betaproteobacteria; order Burkholderiales; family Burkholderiaceae; genus Burkholderia; species Burkholderia sp. MSMB1498. The sequence continues at coordinate 179,798 of NZ_LOYJ01000124.1, read as the reverse complement.
AAGTACGTGAGCCCGAAGTTCGGCGGCTTCACGCTGGGCGCGTTGTACGGTTTCGGCAATCAGGCGGGCAGCGTGAAGAACCAGAACACGTGGAGCGTCGGCGGCCAGTACGTGAACGGGCCGTTCTCGATCGGCGCCGCGTACCTGTACGCGACGAACGCGTACGGCGCGAACGGCGGCGCATGGACGGGCTCGTACGACGGCACGTTCGCTTCATCGATCAACGAAGGCTTCGCGTCGGCGAAGAGCATGCAGATCGTCGCCGCGGCGAGCACCTATCAGATCGGCGCGGTGACGCTCGGCCTGTCGTACAGCAACACGCGGTACAAGTCCGGCTCGTTCTCGACGTTCAACGGCGCGGCGACATACAACTCGATCGGCGGCACCGTGTCGTGGCAGGCGACGCCGGCGCTGCGCGTCGCGGCGGGCTACGATTTCACGCGCGGCAGCTCGATCGACGGCCAGCCCGCACCGAAATACCATCAGCTGAACTTCGCGTCGTACTACTACCTGTCGAAGCGCACCGCGCTGTACGGCCTCGTCGGCTATCAGAAGGCGAGCGGCAAGACGCTCGATCCGTACGGCAACGTCGTCGCTGCGACGGCGTCGGTCGGCGACGTCGGCAACGGCATCTCGTCGGCGGGCGATACGCAGACGCTCGTGCGCGTCGGCGTGCGCCACACGTTCTGACGCGCGATGCGTGCGCAGCGCCGGCCGTCTCGCACGGGCCGCCGGCGCTGCGCGCTCGTGCCGCGATCAGCGCGGCACGCTCACCCGCATCTCGCTCAGCAGATTGTCCGCGTGATCGAGATGATGCATCACCCACAGCATGTAGCGAACGTCGACGTGGATCGATCGATCCATGTCCGGCATGTAGCGCCAGCCGGAGCTCACGCCTTCCCACGTGCCGTCGAACGCGAGGCCGACGAGCCGGCCGTTCTTGTCGAGCGTCGGCGAGCCGGAGTTGCCGCCCGTGATGTCGAGATTCGCGAGAAAGTTGACGGGCAGCGTGCCGAGCGCCGGCGACGCGAAGCCGTCCAACGCGCGCTTGCGAATCGCATCCAGCTGCTCGGCGCTCGCATTGAACGGCTCGACGCCCGTCTGCTTTTGTGCGATGCCGTCGACGGTCGTGAACGGCGCATAGCGAACCGCGTCGCGCGGCGCATATCCCTGAACCGTGCCGAACGTCACGCGCAGTGAGCTGTTCGCGTCGTGATAGACGGGGCGGCCGCGCGATTGCTCGAACGCGATCAGCGCGGTCATGTAGCGCGCCCGCAGCCGCGAATCGTCGGCGGCGATCGCCTTCTGCTCGCGCTCGTACGCGAGCAGGTCCGGCATCAGCGCGCGCATCAGCACGAGCCAGCCGTCGTCGCTCGCGGCGATCTGCGCGGGCGTCGCGTCGAGCCAGCGCATTCGCGTCGCGGTATCGGCGAGCTTCGAGCCGCGATAGAGATCGGCGACCTTGCTCGCGATCGACGCATCGTCCGACGCGCCGGCGAGCCAGCGATCGAGCGCGGCGAACCGCTGGCCGGCCGGCAGCTTCATGTGGCGCTCGAGCGCATAGACGAGCATCTGCTGGTCGACGGCCGGATTCATCGTGCGTTCGAGCCGCTGCGCCTCGCCCGCGATGCGGATCTCGTCGCGCTTCTGATAGCCGGTCTCGCGCTCGATGTCGTCGGCTTTCTGCTTTTCGTCGGCGAGCCGGACGATCTTGTAGGACGCCTGATACAACCCGACGTTCGACAGCAGCTCGCTGACGAAATCGCGCTCGCGCAGCGCGTTGCGCCGCGCGACGAGCTGCCGGAGCGCAGCGAAATCGGCCTTCAGGCCCGCGCCGTCGAGCTTGCCGCTTTCGGGCCGGGCGGCGAGCCAGCGATCGAGCGCGGCCTCGTCGGCGCGCTTGTCCGCGAGCGCGGAACTGTGCGCGAGCCCGTCGAGGTTGCCTTCGAAATTCTTCATCCTGTTGTTGAGCCCGGCGACGCGGTTCGCGTAGAGCACGCCGACCGCCGGATTCTTCTTGTTCGCCGCGTCGATGATCGCGAGGTTATCCTTCGCCATCCCGATTTCGGTCGGATAGCGCCAGTCGATCGCGTTCTGCAACTCGTCGGCGAGCCGGTAGCGCTCGGTGCGCCCAGGGTAGCCCGCCACCATCACGAAATCGCCCGCGTTCACGCCGCCCGGATTGACCGTCAGCCAATGCGCGGGGCGATACGGTACGTTGTCCTTCGAATACGGCGCGGCGCTGCCGTCCTTCGCGACGTACGCGCGCAGGAAGGTGAAGTCGCCCGTGTGGCGCGGCCACGTCCAGTTGTCGACGTCGCCGCCGAACTTGCCGATCGACAATGGCGGCGCGTAGACGAGCCGCACGTCGCGCAGTTCGCGCTGCCGGATCAACTGGTAGCTGTAGCCGCCGCTGAACGTGTAGACGTCGCAGCGGTAGCCGGGCTGTTCGCAGTCCCGAACGAGACGCTTCCTCGCGGCGTCGATCGCGACGTAGCGCGCGTAACCCGCCATGCCAGGCGTGAGCGCGGCTTCGATCTTGCCGGTGACGTCGCTGATCCGCTCGGTGACGTACACGCGCTGAGTCGGGTCGGCGGGCAGCTCGTTGCCGCGTTGCCGCGCGAGAAAGCCGTTTTCGATCAGGTTGTTCTGCGGCGTCGAGTTGTATTGCAGCGCGCCGTAGCCGCAGTGGTGGTTCGTGACGATCAGCCCGTCGGGCGACACGAACGACGCGGTGCAGAAGCCGAGGCTGACGACGGCGTCCATCGGCCACGCGGTCAGCGTCGAGAGCGTGTGCGGGTCGAGCGCGAGGCCGCGCTGTTCGAGCGTATCGGCGAGGCCGGGAAGCTGGGGCGGTTGCCACATGCCTTCGTCGGCTTGGGCGGCGCTCGCTGCGAGCGCACAGGCGAGAAGCAGGGAGCGGGCGACTGACGGTGCGGGTGACGCGGGTGATCGCATGTGTTCCTCGGATGGTTCTTCGCATGCGGGCGCCTGCGCGCGGATCGGCGCGCGGGCGGGCGGTGCCGTGCGGCCGGGTAGGCCGCGGCGGCTCAAGCTGACGAAGCGAAAGCTGGGTGCAGCGCGCGGGGCTTCGCCGCGCGACAGTGTAGCGGCTGTGCGCGCATTTTCAATTTTCGCTCGTCGATCGAGCGATGCGCCGATGCGCCGATGCGCCGATGCGGCCCGCGTTCGGGCGCGCGAGAAGCGGCCGCCGAGAGCGGCTCGCCGCCGCCGTGCGAAGCGCCTCTATTCCGCTGCGGCCGTCTCGGTCGCCTGCGCGAGGCTCAGCACCGTTTGCGCGATCGACTGCGTGGTCGCGAGCGTGTTGATCACGCCGGAGCGCAGCGCGCCGAGGATGCCCGTCGCCTTCGTCGGCTCGCTCGCCGTTGCGATCACGTTCGGAATTCGCTTCAGGTCTTCGAGCGTGAGGCCGATCACGCGGCCGCGCAGCATCGTCGTCGCCGGGCGGCCGTGGATGTCGATGAAGTCGTAGCCCATGATGTCGCCGACCGCGCCCGCGCGCTTCGCCTCCGCCATCTCCTCGGGCGTGAACCAGCCCATGCGGACCATGTTGCTGTCCTCGAGGATGTCGCCGATCCCGACGAGCGCGATCGACGCGCGGCGCGCCTTGTCGAGCGACTGGCGCACGACGTCGTTCTCGAGCAGCGCGGAGAAGAGTCGCGCATCGTTGACGAGCGCGGGCGCGTACAGCGTCTCGCTCTCGCCGCCGAAGCGCGCGGCGAGGCGGCGGCAGATGTGATCGGCGTTCATCGTCTCGCCGCCGCGATACGAGCCGCCGATCGCGGACACGAACGAGCAGTTGCGCTGCGTCGTCGACACCGCGTGGCGCGACACCGCGCTCACGTTGCGGCCCATGCCGACGGCGACGATCGCGCCGTCGGCGAGCACGCGGTCGAGATAGCTCGCGACGAGGCCCGCGAGCAGCTCGCGCTGGCTGTCCTGATCCTTGTGGTCGACCGAGATGATCGCGCGCTGGATGCCGAAGCGCGCGACGAGTTCCTGCTCGAGCTCCTGCACCGCGCGCGGATGATGGCGCACGCGGATCTCGACGATGCCCTCTTCGATCGCGCGCTTGAGCAGCCGGCCCACCTTCGGGCGCGAGATCGCGAACTTCTGCGCGAGTTCTTCCTGGGTCAACCCGTCGACGTAATAGCACTTCGCGAGTTGCGTGAGTTCTTCGTTCGTCATGTCGTTATCGAGTGGGGCGGCGCGCGGCGCGGCGTCATGAACCGCAGTGCGCGTCGTTCGGGCCGGCCTGGGTGAGGCCGGTCCGGCGTTCGTAGTCGGCGATCCGCTGCACCTTCGGCTGCGAGCGGCCGCCGTCGAATTCTGCCTTGAGCCACGCGTCGACGATGCTGTTCGCGAGCTCGGTGCCGATCACGCGCGCGCCCATCGTGATGATCTGCGCATCGTTGCTGCGCCGCGCGCGCTCGGCCGAATAGGTGTCGTGACACTGCGCGGCGCGGATGCCCGGCACCTTGTTCGCGGAGATCGCGACGCCGATGCCCGTGCCGCACAGCAGGATCGCGCGCGGGAACTCGCCCGCCGCGACCCGCTGCGCGACTTCGATCGCGATGTCGGGATACAGCACCGCCTCGTCCGCGCTGTGCGTGCCGAAGTCGGCCAGCTCGACTTCGGGATGCGCCGCGCGCAGGTGCCGCTTGATCGACTCCTTGAGCGCGTAGGCCGCTTCGTCGCAGCCGATCGCCACTTTCATGGTGGACCTCCGGAGGGCAGGGTGAGATGCGCAAATGCGCAGGGTTGAGCAATTATAAAGGTCTGTCTGAACATTTGGCAAAGGATGAAATTTTGCTCACTGATCGCATTACATTGAATATTTCCATCAAAATCAACAGAGTATGGGTATTTTGGCGATGGTGGCTAGCGTTTACCAGTAATTGACACACCAAAAAACCGATGATTACCATGCCGTCACGCTGTATCAAATCATCGTGAATGAACAAAAGTTCAGTCACCATCCGGGATACGACAGTGACTCCTGTTCTGCTCGAAGCAAGTCAGGTAGCGAAGCGGTTCAACGGCGTGAGCGCATTGCGCGACGGGCGATTGAGCCTCATGGCCGGGCGCGTGCACGCGCTGTGCGGCGGCAACGGCACCGGCAAATCCACGTTCCTGAACATCCTGATGGGGCTTCTGCGTCGCGACGAGGGCACGATCCGGCTGAACGGCCGCGACGTCGATTTCGCGTCGCCCGCCGAGGCGCTCGCGAACCGCATGGCGATCATCACGCAGGAGTTGTCGCCCGTGCCGGGGATGACGGTGGCCGAGAACCTGTACCTCGGCCGCGAGCCGACCCGCGCGCGCATCGTCGTCGACTTCCGTGCGCTGACGCGCCGCGCGCAGGCGCTGCTCGACCGCCTCGGCTTCGCGATCGACGCGGGCGCGCCGATGCATCGGCTGAGCCTCGCGCAGACGCAACTCGTCGAGATCGCGAAGGCGTTCAGCCACGACTGCCAGGTGATGATCATGGACGAGCCGACGTCGGCGATCGGCGAGCGCGAAACCGAGACGCTGTTCGCCGCGATCCGCAACGTCACCGCGCACGGCACCGGGATCATCTACGTGTCGCATCGGCTGAGCGAGCTGTTCGATATCGCCGACGACTACACGGTGTTTCGCGACGGCGCGTATGTCGAGAGCGGCAGGATGGCCGACATCGATCGCGCGCATCTCGTGCGCGCGATCGTCGGCCGCGAAATGCCCGCTGTCGACAAGGCGCGCCGGCCCGCGCACGGCGAGCCTTGCCTGCGGGTCACGGGCCTCGCGCGCGCGGACGAATTCGAAGACGTGAGCCTCGACGTGCGGCGCGGCGAGATCCTCGGCATCTACGGGCTGATGGGCTCGGGCCGCAGCGAATTCCTCAACTGCGTGTACGGCTTGACGCGGCCCGACGCCGGCGCCGCGACGCTCGGCGGCGCGCCGCTGCCGCAGGGCGATCCCGCGCGGGCGATTCGCGCGGGCATCGCGCTCGTCACCGAGGACCGCAAGGATTCGGGCCTCGTGCTGACGGGCAGCGTGCAGGAGAACATCGCGATGGCCGCGTACCGGCGCCTGTCGCGCGGCGGCGTGATCCGGCGTTCGCGCGTGCGCCGCCTCGCGCAATCGATGGTCGAGCGGCTGCGGATCAAGGCCGCGTCGCTGCGCATGCCCGTGTCGGCGATGAGCGGCGGCAACCAGCAGAAGGTCGTGCTCGCGAAATGCCTGTCGACCGAGCCCGTGCTGCTGCTTTGCGACGAGCCGACGCGCGGCATCGACGAAGGCGCGAAACAGGAAATCTACCGGCTGCTCGATGCGTTCGCGCGCGACGGCGGCGCGGTGATCGTCGTGTCGTCGGAGGCGCCCGAGCTGCTGTATCTGAGCGATCGCATCGCGGTGTTCAAGGGCGGCCGCGTCGCGGCGATCTGTCCGGGCGACGGCGCCACTCAGGAATCCCTGCTCCATCTCGCTTCATGAACAAGACCATGAATACCCAGACCCTGTCCCGTCTCGATGCGGCGCCGAAGCGCGTGAATGTCGCCGAGCTCGCAAGCCGCTTCGGCATCCCGATCATCTTCGTCGCGCTGTGCGTCGTGCTCGCGTTCGCGAGCCCGTACTTCCTCACGTGGCGCAACTGGAGCGACATCCTGCGGCAGACGTCGATCAACGGGATTCTCGCGATCGGCATGACATACGTGATCCTAACCAAGGGCATCGACCTGTCGGTCGGCTCGGTGCTCGCGCTCGCCGGCATCGTGAGCGGCCTCGCCGGCGCGGCGGGGCACGGGCTCGCGGCGTCGCTCGCAACTGGCGTCGCGTGCGGCGCGGCGCTCGGCGCGATCAACGGCGTGACGATCGCGCGCTTTAACGTGCCGCCGTTCGTCGCGACGCTCGGGATGCTCAGCATCGCGCGCGGCGTCACTTACATCGTCAACGACGGCAGCCCGGTCGCGAACCTGCCCGACGATTATCTGTCGCTCGGCGTCGGCAAGCTCGGCCCGCTCGGGATGCCGGTGCTGATCTTCGCGGCGGTCGCGCTCGCGTGCTGGTGGGTGCTGCGCTACACGACGTACGGCCGCTATCTGTATGCGGTCGGCGGCAACGAGAAGAGCGCGCGCACGTCCGGCATCGGCGTGCGCAAGGTCGTGTTCTCGGTGTACGTCGTGTCGGGCGCGCTCGCGGGCCTCGCCGGGATGATTCTCGCCGCGCGCACGACGTCCGCGCTGCCGCAGGCGGGCGTGTCGTACGAGCTCGATGCGATCGCGGCCGTCGTGATCGGCGGCACGAGCCTGTCGGGCGGACAGGGCGGCGTCGTCGGCACGCTGTTCGGCGCGCTGCTGATCGGCGTGATCAACAACGGGCTGAATCTGCTCGGCGTGTCGTCGTATTACCAGCAGATCGCCAAGGGGCTCATCATCGTGCTGGCCGTGCTCATCGACGTGGCCCGCAAACAGCAGCGCTGACGCAGCGCATTCCCATCCGGACGGAGGAGACGACAATGCAAACACGAAAGACCTGGTTCGGCCGCTTCGCGGCCGCCGCGGCGCTCGGCGCGACGCTTGCGATCACGGCGGCGCCGGGCGCGGTGCACGCGGCGAGCGGACCGTATCGCGTCGGCGCGGCGGTCTACGGGATGAAAGGCCAGTTCATGCAGAACTGGGTGCGTGAGATCAGGGCGCATCCGGCCGTGAAGAGCGGCGCGGTGCAGCTCACGGTGTTCGACGGCAACTACGACGCGCTCACGCAGAACAACCAGATCGAGACGATGCTCACGCAGCAGTACAGCGGCATTCTGTTCGTGCCGATCGACACGAAGGCGGGCATCGGCGTGGCCACGCGTGCGGCCGCGTCGGACACGCCGCTCATCGCGTCGAACACGATGCTCGCGACGCCGAAGGTGCCGTACATCGGTAACGACGACGTCGAGGGCGGCCGCCTGCAGGCCGAAGCGCTCGCCAGGCAGATCGGCGGCAAGGGCAACGTCGTGATCATCCAGGGGCCGATCGGCCAGTCCGCGCAGATCGATCGCGAGAAGGGCGAGATGGAAGTGCTCGCGAAGTATCCGGGCATCAAGGTGATCGAGAAGAAGACCGCGAACTGGTCGCGCGCGGAAGCGATGAACCTGATGGAAGACTGGCTCAACGCGCATCCGAAGCAGATCAACGGCGTGATCGCGCAGAACGACGACATGGCGCTCGGCGCGCTGCAGGCGGTCAAGAATCGCGGGCTCACGCCGAAGGACATCCCGATCACGTCGATCGACGGCATGCCCGACGCGATCCAGGCGGCCAAGCGCGGCGAGATCACGACGTTCCTGCAGGATGCGCAGGCGCAGTCGCAAGGCGCGCTCGATCTCGTGCTGCGGCAGTTAGTCGGCGCGAGCTACAAGCCGCAGTCGGTGATCTGGCAGCGCTACGCGAAGGATCTGAAGTGGGACGGCGGCACCGCGAAGCGCTACATCCTGCCGTGGGTGCCCGTCACGCCGGTGAACGCCGATCAGCTGTACAAGCAGGTCACGGGCGGTTGAGCGAGGCGGCCATGACGAATCTCTGGGACAGGGCGTTCGATCTGACGGGCCGCGTCGCGCTCGTGACGGGCGGCGCGGCGGGCATCGGGCACGCGTGCGCGAAACTGCTCGCACAGCGCGGCGCGAGCGTCGCGCTCGTCGATCGGCATCCCGAAACGATGCGGATCGCCGCGATGCTCGAAGGCGGCGCCGCGCGCCATAGCGGGATGTCGCTCGACCTGCGCGACTGCTCGGCCGCGCAGGCTGCCGTCGAGCTCGTCGCGTCGCGCTTCGGCGGCGTCGATCTGCTCGTCAACAGCGCGGGCGTCGCGCTGCTCGACAAGGCGCTCGACGTCGGCGAGGCCGCGTGGGACGCGACGATGGCGATCAACGTGAAGGCGTCGTTCTTCGTCGCGCAGGCGGTTGCGCGGCAGATGATCGCGGGCGGGCGCGGGGGGCGGATCGTCAATCTCGCGTCGCAGGCGAGCGTGGTCGGGCTCGACAGGCACGCCGCGTATTGCGCGAGCAAGGCCGCGATCGTCGGGATGACGAAGGTGCTCGCGCTCGAATGGGCGCCGCACGGGATCACCGTGAACGCGGTGTCGCCGACGATCGTCGAAACCGAGCTCGGCAAGCAGGCGTGGGCGGGCGAAGCCGGCGAGCGCGCGAAGCGCGAGATTCCGGCCGGCCGCTTCGCGCAGCCGGACGAGATCGCCGCGCTGGTGCTTTATCTGCTGAGCGACGCGGCCGCGATGATGACGGGCGAGAACGTCGTGATCGACGGCGGCTATACCGCGCGTTGAAGCGGCGGCCGAGCCGCCGTCTGAACAACCGACCGACGAAAACATAGGAGACGTTGCATGTCGTCGATAGCCGAAGCGCCGCCGCAACGCGCGGCCGAGCGCAGCGACGCGGGCGCGCTGCCCGCCACGATGCGCGCCGTGGTCTGTCACGGCCCGCAGGATTACCGCCTCGAGCAGGTGCCCGTGCCGAAGCCGGGGCCCGACGAGATTCTGACCGAAGTGGAGCGCGTGGGCATCTGCATGGGCGACATCAAGACGTTCCGCGGCGCGCCGTCGTTCTGGGGCGACGCGGTGCAGCCGCGCTACGTGAAGCCGCCGATGATTCCGGGCCACGAGTTCGTGTGCCGCGTCGTCGCGCTCGGGCCGCTCGCCGAGCGGCGCGGCGTGAAGATCGGCGATCGCGTGATCTCCGAGCAGATCGTGCCGTGCTGGGGGTGCCGCTTCTGCGGGCACGGCCAGTACTGGATGTGCCAGAAGCACGATCTGTACGGATTCCAGAACAACGTGCACGGCGCGATGGCCGAGTACATGATCTTCACGAAGGAGGCGATCGTCCACCAGGTGCCCGATTCGATTCCGGTCGACGAGGCGATCCTGATCGAGCCGCTGTCGTGCTCGCTTCATGCGGCCGATCGCGCGAACGTCGGCTTCGACGACGTGGTCGTCGTGGCGGGGGCGGGCACGCTCGGGCTCGGCATCATCGGCGCGGTGCGGCTGCGCCATCCGAAGAAGCTGATCGTGCTCGACATGAAGCCCGAGCGCGCGGCGCTCGCGCTCGGAATGGGCGCGGACGAAGTGTGGAATCCGGGCGAGGAGAACGTGATCGAGAAGATCCGGTCGATCACGGGCGGCTACGGCTGCGACATCTACATCGAGGCGACGGGCCACCATCGCGCGGTCGGTCAGGGCCTCGCGATGCTGCGCAAGCTCGGCCGCTTCGTCGAGTTCAGCGTGTTCAACGACGACGCGGCCGTCGACTGGTCGATCATCGGCGACCGCAAGGAGCTCGACGTGCTCGGCTCGCATCTCGGCCCGTACATGTACCCGCGCGCGATCGAGTTCATCGGCTCACGCAAGATCGACGTGCGCGGCATCGTCACGCACACGTTCCCGCTGTCGCGCTTCGCGGACGCATTCGCGGTGATGGAGCGCGGCGAGCAATCGTTGAAGGTCGTCCTGGACCCACGAGGTTAATGCATGAATCGTGTCATCAATCATCCCGACTACGTCGTCGAGGATATGCTGCGCGGGATCGCCGCCGCGCATCCGGAGCTCACGCTCGATGCGGACAATCCGCGCGTGATCGGCGTCGCACGGCCGGCGGCGGGCAAGGTCGGCGTCGTCACGGGCGGCGGCTCGGGCCACGAGCCGGCGTTTCTCGGCTACGCGGGGCCGGGGCTCGTGGACGCGGTCGCGGTCGGCGAGATTTTCTCGTCGCCGACCGCGAAGAGCTTTCTCGACGCGTTCCGGCGCGCCGATCGCGGTGCGGGCGTCGCATGCCTGTACGGCAATTACGCGGGCGACAACATGAACGTGAAGATGGCGATCAAGATGGCGGCCGCGCAGGGCATCTGCGTGAAGACCGTCGTCGCGAACGACGACGTCGCGTCGGCGCCGCGCGACGAACGCGCGAAGCGTCGCGGCGTCGCGGGCGAGATCCTGATGTGGAAGGCGGGCGGCGCGCGCGCGGCGGCGGGCGGCGATCTCGACGCGGTGATCGCGAGCGCGCGCAAGGCGATCGACAACACGCGCTCGGTCGGCATCGGGCTGTCCGCGTGCACGATTCCGGCGAACGGCAAGGCGAATTTCCACATCGCCGACGGCGAGATGGAAGTCGGCATCGGCCACCACGGTGAGCACGGCGTGCGCGTGATGCGCACGGTGAGCGCGAAGGACATGGCCGCGATGATGCTCGACATCGTGCTGCCGGATTTTCCGCTCGAACGCGGCGAGGAGGTGGCCGTGCTCGTGTCGGGACTCGGCGCGACGCCGCTGATGGAGCAATATATTCTGTATGCCGAAGTAGCGGAGCGGCTCGCGGCTGCCGGATTGAAGATCGGCTTTCGCCTCGTCGGCAATCTGTTCACGTCGCTCGAGATGATGGGCGTCACGCTGACGATCACCCGGCTCGACGACGAGCTGAAGCAACTGTTCGCCGCGCCGTGCAGCAGCATCGGCCTCACCGTTGGAGGCCGCGCATGAACGCCGCCACCCTTCAGAGCCTGCCGCTCGCCGGCGCCGGTTTCGTCGTGCGCGAGCTCGTCGACGTGATCCGGCGCAATCGCGATCAGTTATCCGAAATAGACGCGGCGATCGGCGACGGCGATCACGGCATCAACATGAGCAAGGGCTTCGGCCAATGCGGCGAGCGGCTCGACGCGCGCGGCGCGACGAGCCTGCCGGATGCGCTCGATATGTTGTCGACCTCGCTCCTGGACGGCATCGGCGGATCGATGGGCCCGCTTTACGGCAGCTTCTTCATGGATTTCGCCGTGGTGCTGAAGGGGCGCGACACGCTCGACGCGACACTGTTCGGCGAAGCGCTGTCGGCGGGGTTGGCGGGCGTGCAGGCCATCAGCGACGCGAAGGTCGGCGACAAGACGCTGATCGACACGCTCGCGCCGGCCGATGCCGCGTTTCACGAAGCGCTGCGCGCGGGCGACGATTTTCGCCACGCGCTCGCCGCGATGAGCGCGGCCGCGGAGCGCGGCAAGGAGTCGACGCGCTGGCTGCAGGCGAGGATCGGACGGGCGGCGCGGCTCGGCGAGCGGTCGGTCGGCACGCTCGATGCGGGGGCGGCGTCGTGCTGCCTGATTCTGTGCAGTATCGCGAGCTCGATCGGCGCGCGGCTGAACTGACCGGGCCGAACTATCCGGATAAGCCGCCGCGTCGGCGCTGGAGCGCCTTGCGAAAGAAGACCGCGCGCTCGGTTTCGGCGAAGCCGAGCGCGCGATGCAGCGCGTGCGACGCGGCGTTCTCGAGCGGCGCGTCCGACGCGAATTCGGCGCAGCCGCGCGCCTCGCCCCACGCGGCGGCGGCCGAGCACAGCGCGCGCGCGACGCCGCGGCGGCGCGCGGCCGGAGCGACGAAGATGCCTTCGAGAAACAGCACGGGCGACGTATCGCAGCCGTTCACGTAGTCGCGCCGAACAGCGACTTCGGCGAAGCCGAGCGCGGCGCCATCCGCCGCCGATGCGATGAAGCAGGCATGTCGATCCGGCGCGCCGAGTTGTCGCGCGATGTCGCGCGCGTGTGCGGCGTCGTCGGCATGCGGCCACAGCGCGCACCGAAGCCGACGCCATGCGTCGTCGTCGGACGCCTCGGCGGCGCGAATCGTGAAATGCGCAAGCGAGTGCGTCAAGTTGCCGCAGCCGCCGCGCGTGCGGCGTTCACCGCTTGCGCGACGCGCTCGACGAATTCGCGGTCGACGCTCGTGATCGCCTCGCGCTTGCCGTCGGGCATGTCGACGATGAGCCGATGCGTGACGTCCTGCGTGGTCCACGCGAGATAGCCGACGACGACGAGCATCACGCCCGCGACGAGCGTCGCGCTCGAGCCGAGCGAGCCGCCCGCGACGGCGGCGGCGACGCCGATCAGCGAGATCGCGTACGGAACGATCTTGTTCTTCCTGACGGTGAGAACCTCGACGCCGCGAATCTCGCGCAGCGCGAAGATTTGCCCGGCGGCGGACAGGCCGTTGCGCGTGACCATGACGCCGTGTTCGTTGAAGGCGTTTTCCATCAAAAGGGTGTCAATCGAAAACGCGCAGCGTAGCAGATTTGACCGATGCGCGAACGAGGCCCGCTGACGCACGACGCCGACATCGGGAACGCGCGTCGCGCGCGGCGAACGGGCGAATCGGCAAGGACTGCCGGCCACGGCGGCGGGAACGCGGCCTGGCCGGCGCGGTTCGCGAATGCGACGAACGGGGAGCGGCTCGCGAGCGCGGCGGGTCACGCCGGCTCATCCGGCGAAGCGGCGAAGCGGCGAAAGAAGGGATGGAACGTGAAAAGCGAGGGAAGAGAGAGGCAAGCGCGCCGGCAGCGAGCGAAAGCCGCGCGTTGGCGCGGGAGCGCCGAAGCGCGCGCGGCCGGGGCGTGCCGCGACGTGTGCGCAGGCCCTCGTCGCGCCGAGCGGCGAACGAAGCCGCGGCGCTTGTCAGTAGAGCGCGGTGCCGCCTTCGTACAGACGCCCGGGCACGTGCGACGCGACCGCCTCGGCGATCTCCGCCTCGGTGCTCTCGGCTGGCACGACCTGGCGGCGCGCGGGCGCATCGAGATGCATCGTCCATTCGACGAGCCGATACGGGCGCCCCCACGGGCGCTGCATCGCAACCGACACGCGGCAGCTTTGCACGGGGAACGCGTGTTCGTGCGTGAGTAACGTGCGCAGGCCGCTGAAAACGGTATCTTCGACCATCGTTTCCTCCGATCCTGTCTTGCGTTGGACGGTCTACGCCGCCGCAATCCGGGTAAAAAAAATGCCGCCGATGCTCAGGCGGCCAACAGGGGGGGTGTGAGCATCCTCTCAACCCAGAATTAAACGAAACTTAAAAGCAGCAAAAAAAGCGCCCCGCACGAGGCGGGGCGCTTTTGCCGTAGTGTGCCGCGAGTTGTCGAGCGAATGCTCAGAACTTGTGGCGGATACCGACGCGCGCGGCGATCTGGTTCTTCGAGCCGGTGCCCGACGTGTTGAAGTAGCTCGTGCTCGAGCCGATCTGCGCTTGCAGGCCCTTGCCCGACGCCTGCTGATAGACCGCGAGCAGGTAGACGTCGGTGCGCTTGCTGAGCGCGTAGTCGAGCGCGCCGTTGACCTGGTTCCAGTGGCCCGAGTTCGCCCCCGACACGCGCGAGTACGTGTAGCCGACGCCCGCCGACAGCGCCGGCGTGAACGCATACTTGCCGCCGGCTTCGTATGCGTTGTACGTCGTGCTGCCGCCCGTGACCGGCTCGAGGCGCGTGTTCGTCCACAGCGCCCAGACGGTTGCCGGGCCCCAGATGTAGCGGCCGCCGACGCCGAGGCTGCGCAGGTCGCGGACGTTGTTGATCGTCAGGTTCGCGATGTTGGTCGTGAACGCCGGCGTCGATTGGCCCGGATAGCGGATGTCGGTGTACGCGGCGCCGAGGCCGATCGGGCCGTTCGCGTAGTTCAGGCCGAAGCTGTACGCGCGCGACGAGCCGGGCGTCGTCGTCGTGCCGTTCGTCGTCGCCGGCGCGCCGGCGAACGACGTCGAGTTCGAGAAGCCGTACAACGCGCCGAACGTGAAGCCCGAGTAGTTCGCGCTCTGGAACTTCACCGCGTTGTTGATGCGGCTCGACGTCAGCTGGTCGATGTCGTTCACGTGGTACGCGTAGTTGCCCGCGACCGTGTTGCCGCCCGTCGAGTAGTTCGAGCCGAGGATGTCGGTCGAGAACGAGTACTGACGGCCGAACGTCAGCGTGCCGGCGTCCTTGTGCGACAGGCCGACATAGGCCTGGCGGCCGAAGATCGCGCCGCCCTGGCCGATCGTGCCGTTGCCGCTGTTGAAGCCGTTTTCGAGCACGAAGATCGCCTTCAGGCCGCCGCCGAGGTCTTCTGCGCCGCGCAGGCCCCAACGGCTGCCCTGGGCGATGCCGTCGTCGTACTTGAAGAGCTTGCTGCTGCCGTTGGCGCTCTTGCTGTGGTTCACATAGCTGACGCCGGCGTCGATGAGGCCGTACAGCGTGACGCTGCTTTGTGCGTGAGCCGCGCTCGCGGTCGCGGCGAGGATAGCGGTGGTCAACAGTTTCTTGTTCAAGGCAAATCTCCGAGCAGTAAGAATGTTTGCGGTTCCGCTGCGCTCTTTAAGGCGTTTGGAAGGGGAACGGAAGCGCACTGTATCGACGGGGCGCTTAATGAATATGACAATTGCGGACATGTTCACGGTGTGTCGCGCCCACGCCACACGTGATGATGGCGACTTGCGCCGGCCGCGTTATACCGATTTGGCCGGTTGATTGACCGGGCGCAGGAATATATGTATGAAAATTGCTTGGTTTGTCCCTTCGACGCCACATGCGACGATGCGCGCTTTCCACATGACGGGATGCGAGGACAAGCCATGCAACGATTTGTTTCGATCTTCCGCCGGGCGGCCGGCGGCGCGGCGTTTGCAATCGCGGCGACGCTCGCGCACGCGGGCGGCCCGGCGCTGAAGATCGGCACGATGAGCGGCCCGGACGCGCAGATCTGGACGGAGGTGACGAAGGTCGCCGCGCGCGACGGGCTTGCGATCAAGGTGATCGAATTCAACGATTACGTGCAGCCGAACGCGGCGCTCGACGCCGGGGATCTCGACGCGAACGGCTTCCAGCACCAGCCGTTCCTCGACAGCCAGATCAAGCAGCGCGGCTACAAGATCGTGAGCGTCGGGCTCACGTACACGTCGCCGATGGGCTTCTATTCGAAGAAGCTCAAATCGCTGAAGGATCTGCCCGTCGGCGCGAAAATCGGGATTCAGAACGATCCGTCGAACGGCAACCGCGCGCTTCTGCTGCTGCAGAAGTACGGGGTCGTCAAGCTGAAGCCGGGCGCCGGCGCGAACGGCGTGAACGCGACGCCGCTCGACGTCGCCGAGAATCCGAAGAAGATCAAGCTCGTCGAGCTCGACGCCGCGCAGCTGCCGCGCGCGCTGCCGGATCTCGACGCGGCGTCGATCAACACCGACTACGCGGTGAAGGCGGGGCTGTCGCCGGTGAAGGACGCGATCGCGATCGAGGACCTGAAGGGCCCGTACGCGAACCTGATCGCGGTGCGTGCGCAGGATAGGGACAAGCCTTGGGTGAAGAAGCTCGTCGCCGCGTACGAATCGGACGACGTGCGCAAATTCATCGAAACGAAATTCAACGGTGCGATCATTCCGGCGTTCTGACGAACGAGGCCGACAGGGGCGGGCGGCGCGCGAAGCGTGCGCCCGGAAGCATCGCAGCGAGCGGTGCTCATAAAGGCTCGGGCGGGACGCGCCCGTCCATTCGAATAGAGCCGGTAAGCAACTCGCCCGCATTGCGCGGGCGAGTTTTTTTCACGTGACGGTTCGACGCACCGCCGCCGCTCGCGTGCTCAGGCCGACAGCAGCGATCCACTGCGGATCGGCGTCGCGCCGGCGATGCGCGCGACCTCCATGCCGGCCGTCGCGAAGCGCGCGATCTGCCGCGCGTACAGCACGCCGGACACGCTGCTCTTGAGCGTGACGACGCGGTCGGTCAGCGGATCGACGATGTCGGCCACTTCCTGACCCGCTTCGATCCACACGCCGACCGGCGTGCGGAACACGATCACCCCCGACATCGGCGCGACGAGCGGATCGGTGCCCGCGAGCGGCGTCGCCGCGAATTCGAGCGGCGGCTGCGGCGCGGGCGCGCCGTCGATCGCGCCGCGCAGCGTCAGGTATTCGATCAGCGCCTGCGCGTCGTGCTCGGCGAGCTCGTACGACACGTCGCGCTCGCTGCGCAGCTCGACCGTCACCGAGATCGTGCCGTTTGGAATCGGATGACGCTCGCCGAAGCGATGGCGCAGCTCCGACCAGCAGAAGCTGTGGATCTCGTCGAACGGATTGCCCACCGAGTTCAGCGCGAGCAGCGACGCCTTCGCGCCCAGATAGCGCGACAGCGGCTCGACGTCTTCCCACAGGTCCGGATTCGTGTAGATGTGCATCACCGCGTCGCAGTCGCAATGCAGGTCGAGCACGATGTCGGCGTCGTGCGACAGCCGCTGCAGCGCGAGCCGCTGCGATTCGAGCTCGGTGCGCGGCTGCTGCTCGTCGAGCGCCTCGCGCATCGCGCCGCGCACGGCGGCGAGGTTCGCGGCCGCGTCGTGCGTGAGGCTGCCCTCGATGCGCGGGATCACGAGCGCCGCGAGGTCGTGGAAATTGCGGTTGAAGTTCTGCATCGAGCCGAGCTCGAAGCGGCCGAGGTGATCGCCGAACACGTGCTGCGCGAGGCCGATCGGATTCGCGACCGGCACGACGACGATCTCGGCGCGCAGCTTGCCCGCCGTCTCGAGCGCCGCGAGCTTGCGGCGCAGCAGCGTCGCGACGAGCATGCCGGGCAGCTCGTCCGCGTGCAGCGACGCCTGGATGTACACCTTCTTCCCGCTGCGCGGGCCGTAATGGAAGCTCGTGATGTGGCGCGCCGTGCCGACGGCCGGCGAGATCAGCGGATGGGTCTGCGTTTGCATGATGGGAATGAGCGGCGCAGCCGCCGCGCGTCGTTCGATGTCGGTGAATCAATGATTGTACGTGGATCGTCGCGGATGCACCAAACCTGTGCTGTATGCGCACGGTTTTTCTGTTCAATCAATGACTTGCGTCGAAATTCGCGCATTCGGCGGATCAAAATTATGGCGATTTTTTAATCGATACACTGTTGGCCGCAGCGGGTGCGGGGCGTCGATTTTTTTTAGCGTGAGCGCGCGTGCGGCGAAGGCGCGGCCGGGGGGCGATCCGATGACAGTGAGCGAACTGCAGTTGACGGGCAGCCGGGCGGGCTTGCCGGGCGCGCGCGAGACGAGCGCCTACTTGCCGTACGTCGACGGCCTGCGCGCATGGGCGGTGCTGTCCGTGGTGCTGTACCACCTGGACGCGCGCTGGCTGCCGGGCGGCTTTTCCGGCGTCGATATCTTTTTCGTGATTTCCGGCTTCGTCGTGAGCGCGTCGGTCGCGAACCGGGGGCCGATGTCGTTCGGGCAATTTCTTTTGTTTTTTTACGCCCGGCGCATCCGGCGAATTCTGCCGGCGCTCTTCGTGGTCTTGCTCGCGACCGGCCTGCTCGCGGCGCTCTTCATCCCGGCTTCCTATCTGAGCGACAGAAACCAGAAAACCGCGCTGCTCGCATTCTTCGGCTCGAGCAACGTGATCCTCGGCGCGACGGGCGGCGATTATTTTTCGCCGAAGGCGGAATTCAACCCGTATACGCATACCTGGTCGCTCGGCGTCGAGGAGCAGTTCTATGCGATTTTCCCATTGCTGTTCTGGCCGTGGATCGCGGGCAGGGACCGCCGATACGTGTCGACCGCGCTGTTCGCGGCCGGGCTCGGCGCGTCGCTCGCGTGGGCGCTCTGGACGGGCCCCGCGCGGCACGCGCAGGCGTTCTATTTCATCTTCGGGCGCTTCTGGGAACTTGCCGCGGGCGTCCTGCTTCATCAGTGCATGGCGTGCTTCGGATTCGCGTCGGGCAAGCCGGCGCGATTGCCGGCGACGCCCGCGATCCGGGCGGGCGCGTGGGCGTCGGCGGCCGCGGTGCTGGCCGGATTCGTCGTGTCGAGGCCGGCGCTCTATCCGTTTCCCGGCGCGATCGTTCCCGTCGCCGGCACGCTGGGGCTGCTCGGCTTGCTGCACGGGCGCGGGCATGCGGGACCGATCTCCACGGCGCTCGAGAACCGGGCGCTGCGCTTCGTCGGCAGGATTTCCTATTCGCTTTACTTGTGGCACTGGCCGATCTTCGTCGTGCTTCGCTGGACGGTCGGGCTCGATTCGGCCAGCAGCCGCGCGTGCGCGCTGGTGCTCGCGTTCGCGCTGTCGGCCGCGTCGTATCGCTTCGTCGAGACGCCGTTTCGGCGCGGAGCATCCGCGCGGCGGGCGCCGCGCTTCGTCGTGCTCGCGTGCACGACGGGCGCGATGGCGGCGGGCGCGGCATTCTCATCGATGCTGGCCGCCGCGCAGCCGCAGCTATCGCTCAGCACCGTCGCGCGAAATCGGCTCGACTGGTATCCGTACGGCGCCGACACGAACGCCGCGTATCCGGGTTGCGTCGCGGATGTCGACAGCGCCGACGTCGACGGCGGCAAGCTTTGGATCTATTCGCGCAAGCACTGCGACCTGCGGCCGGCAAGCCGGCATCGCGTGTTCGTGATCGGCGATTCACACGCGATGGCGTATGCGGGCATGTTCAAGCAGTTCGTCGTGCGCACGGGCATCGCCGTCTATTCGTACAACAACGCGGGATGTCCGTTCGTCAGTCTGCAGCCGTGGCGCGAGCGCGGCGATCCCGGATGCCGCCGGTACGGCGACGCGGCGCGGCTGGACATGCTGTCGAAGCTCGAGCCCGGAGACGTCGTGTTTCTTCCGTCGCTTCGCCTGCCGCGGCTGACCACGCAGTGGGCGTTCGTCGGCGACGAAGCCGCGCGCCGCCTGATGTTCGGCGGCGATGCGGCCGAGCAGCGCGATCGGGCCGTTGCGGCCGCCATCCCGGTATTGCGGGACATCGAGCGACGCGGCGCGCGGATCGTGCTCGAAGCGCCGCCGCCGGTTTTCCGGATGGTTCCGTACCGCTGCTCGGACTGGTTCAATCGACGCAACGCGATCTGCGCGCACGGCCCGCTCGTCGGCCGCGGCGAGATCGACGAACTGAGGGCGCCCGTGCTGGAATCGTACGCGCGGATCGCCGCCCGGGTGCCGGACGTCCGCACGTGGGACCCGCTGCCGCTCCTGTGCGGCGCGAAGACGTGCTCGGCGTACGACGGCGGGCGGCCGTTGTTCTTCGACGGCGACCACATCAGCGGCTATGGAAATTCGCGCGTGCTTCCGGGTTTCGAGGCGTTCATGCGTCAGATGATGGGCGCTGCGTAGCGAGTTGCTTGCGCCGTGCCGATCGGATCGAGGCGCGAGGCGCGAGGCGATCGCGAGCGCCGACGGTCGATGAAGGGAAGGCGCGCCGCGATGGGCCGTCTCGATAGCGCGACGTGACGAGACTCGCGACGAGCCGGCGCGGCAGGTGGATGAAAAACGGGCGGACAAAAATCGCGCAGACAAAAAGCCGGCAGACAAGAAGCCGGCAGGCGAAAGGCAAGCTGTCGGCGGCCGCTTCGTCGGCAGACTCGCGCGCCGGGACATTCCGATCCGGCTCACGTCGAGCGGCTCCGCTGTCCGACGGCGACGCGTGCCCGATGGCGACGCGTGCCCGATGGCGGACACCGGCGCGGCCGCGCGCAAAAAAACGGGCTTCGCCGCGAAGCGAAGCCCGTTTTCGCTGCGAACCGCGGCGGCGCGCCCTGCCGGACGCGCCGCGCGCGAGCCGGCTTACTTGCCGTACACGTTGAAGTCGAAGTATTTCTTCGCGATCTTGTCGTACGTGCCGTCCTTGCGCATGTCGGCGATCGCCTTGTCGATCTTCGCCTTCAGATCGGTGTCTTCCTTGCGCAGGCCGATGCCCGCGCCTTCGCCGAGCGTCTTCGGATCGTCGAGGTCCGAGCCGGCGAACGCGAAGTCCTTGCCGCGCGGCGTCTTCAGGAAGCCGATGTCGGCCTGCACCGCGTCTTGCAGCGCCGCGTCGAGGCGGCCGGCGATCAGGTCGGCGTAGACCTGGTCCTGATTCTGGTACGGCTGGACCTTCACGCCCTTCGGCGCCCAGTAGGTCTTCGCGTAGGTTTCCTGGATCGTGCCTTGCTCGACGCCGACCGATTTGCCCTTCAGCGAATCCGCCGTCGGCATCACGTTCGCGCCCTTCTTCGCGACGAGGCGCGTCGGCGTGTTGAACAGCTTCGACGAGAACGCGATCTGCTCTTCACGCTGCGGCGTCATCGACATCGACGACAGCACGCCGTCGAACTTGCGCGCCTTCAGCGCGGGGATCATGCCGTCGAAGTCGTTTTCGATCCACACGCATTTGGCTTTCACACGCTTACAGATCTCGTTGCCGAGATCGACGTCGAAGCCGACCACTTTGCCGTCCGGGCCTTTCGATTCGAAAGGCGGGTAGCTCGCGTCGACGCCGAAACGGATCGTCGACCAATCCTTCGCCTGGACGCCGCCTGCTGACACGGCCAGCAGGGCCACGGTCAAAGCCGCCAAGAATTTTTTCACTGTTATTCCTCGTGTAGTTCGATGGTTGCGCGCGGTCGTGCCGCGGATGCGCTTGCTGCCCGGCGCGGCAGCGGCCGGGCTGACTGGTGCCCTCGTCCGGTGCGGGGGACGAGCGGTGCGCCAAGCTTACCAAGACAAAATAGCGCGAGGCTGCCTAGTGGAAGACCCGATAGCGGTCCGGCGCGCGCCGAGGCGGTTTGCGCGGCACGGCGCGACGTTGCCGCTCGAGGAATGATTTACGTCAACGTTTCGTCGGCCGCCTGGCGAAGACATGCGATGAACTGCGTGACGGCGGGCGTCGGCAGCAGGTCGCGGCGCGACAGGATCGACAGGTCGTAGCTCGGCAGCGTGTCGTCGAGGCGCGCGGCGCGAATGCCGAGCGGCGCGACCATCGCCGCGAGCGGCTTCGTGAAGCAGCCGATCACGTCCGAGCGCGCGACGAGCCCGAGCGTCACCGCGAACGACGACGGCGCGCGCAGCAGCCGCTGCGGCAGCGGCAGCCCGTGCGCGTTGAACATCGACATCATCACGCTGTGCGGAAAGTGATCGGCGCCGACCGTGACGATCCATTCGGCGTCGAGCAGCTCCGACAGCCGCCGCGCGCCCGCGAGCGGATGGCCTTCGCGCATCGCGACGACGAACTCCGTCGAGCACAGCGGCAACTGCGTGAAGTCGCGCTCGAGCGCGGGAATGTGATGGATCGCGGCGATGTCGAGCTCGCCGTTGCGCAGCCGCGCGAGCGCGTCGGGCACCGTGACTTCCTCGAGCGACAGGCTCACGCGCGGCATCGTCGCGCGAAACTTCATCACCGCGCGCGGCAGCGCGGTCAGCGCGATCGACGGCATCGTGCCGACCGCGACGCGCCCGGACAGCTCGCCCCTCACCTGCTCGACCGCCTCGACGGTGCGGCGCATGTCGCCGAGCAGTTGTTCGGCGCGCGGCAGCAGCGCATGGCCGCACGCGGTGAGCTCGACGCCGCGCACGCTGCGCACGAGCAGCTCGGCGTTGAGCGCGCTTTCGAGCTCGCGGATCGTGTGCGTGATCGCGGGCTGCGTGACGCCGAGCTCGCGCGCGGCGGCGCGCAGGCTCTTGTGGTGGGCGGTGGCGACGAACGCCTGCAGTTGCTGGAGCTTCATGGCGGCGAGGGCGGGTGATAAACGTAGTTTATCGCGGTGAAAAAAACTGCATCTTATTGAATCGTTATGGCGTGGCTATAGTGGCCCGCTTCTGCGCGTCCGATTGTCCGGGCGCCGCCGTCACGGAGCCTTCGATGAACGACGCACGCTTGACCGGGGTCGACGACCTCGCCCCGCTCGCCGACGAATTGCGCGAAATCCGCCATCGCATTCACCGCCATCCGGAGCTCGCGTACGAGGAGCTCGAGACCGCCGCGCTCGTCGCCGGCAAGCTCGAGGCGTGGGGCTGGCAGGTGGCGCGCGGCGTCGGCGGAACGGGCGTCGTCGGCACGTTGCGCGCGGGCGACGGCGCGCGCCGCGTCGGCGTGCGCGCGGACATGGACGCGCTGCCGATCGTCGAGGCGACCGGGCTGCCGTACGCGAGCGCCGTGCCCGGCAAGATGCACGCGTGCGGCCACGACGGCCACACGACGATGCTGCTCGGCGCCGCATGGCGGCTCGCGCAGACGCGCAACTTCTGCGGCACCGTCCATCTCTATTTCCAGCCGGCCGAGGAGCACGGCGTCGACAGCGGCGCGAAGCGGATGATCGACGACGGCCTGTTCGAGCGCTTCCCGTGCGACGCGGTGTTCGGGATGCACAATCATCCGGGCGTCGAGCCGGGCGTGTTCCTCACGCGGCGCGGCGCGTTCATGTCGGCGGGCGACAAGGCGGTGATCGAGATTCACGGCGTCGGCGGCCACGCGGCGCGGCCGCATCTCGCGGTCGATCCGATCGTCGTCGCGGCGAGCATCGTGATGGCGCTGCAGACGATCGTCGCGCGCAACGTCGATCCCGCGCAGCCTGCCGTCGTCACGGTCGGCTCGCTGCACGCGGGCACCGCGAACAACGTCATTCCGAACGGCGCGCGGCTCGAACTGTCGGTGCGCTCATTCGATCCGGCGGTGCGCGCGCTGCTCAAGCGCCGCATCGCGGCGCTCGTCGACGCGCAGGCGGCGAGCTACGGCGCGACGGCGAGCGTCGAGTACATCGAAGGCTATCCGGTCGTCGTCAATTCGGACGACGAAACCGATTTCGCCGCGCAGGTCGCGAAGGAACTGGTCGGCGAGCGCAACGTCGTCGAGCAGGCCGACATCCTGATGGGCAGCGAGGATTTCGCGTTCATGCTGCAGCGGCGGCCGGGCTCGTTCGTGCGGCTCGGCAACGGCGCGGGCGAGGACGGCTGCATGGTGCACAACCCGAAATACGACTTCAACGATCGCAATCTCGTGATCGGCGCGGCGTTCTGGGCGCGGCTCGTCGAGCGGTATCTCGGGCGGTAGGCGTGCGCGTCGGCGGCGCAGACGCGTTTGCGGAGCGCCGGTGGGGCGGCCGGGCGGCAAATCGGCGGATTGGTGGATCGGCGGATCGGCGGATCGGTGGATCGGTGGATCGGCCGGGTGCGCGGTTCGCGACTGATGCGCGGTGCGCACGGGCGGGCGTTGCCGACCGACGCGGGCGGCGCGCGCGACGCCTGGACGGTTGCCGCGCGCCGCTTCCGCCGATTCGATGGCTTCGATGCCGGCTCGCCGGACTTCGTTGCTTGGTGTCGCTACGCGTCGCTTCGAATAGGCCGTGTTTGTCGGCTCCGCGAAGCGGCGTGCGAATGGGTTGCAAGTTGGCGTGCGAATCGGTGTGTGAAGCGGTGTGTGAGTCGGTATGTGAAGCGGCTTGCACATTGATATGCGAGGCGCGACGGCAACGCGCGGTTGCGCCTCGCGACGCGCGGCGAGTGGTTTGCATTCGCGGCTCGCGGCTTGTGGCGTGCGGCTCGTGGCGTACGGCGTGCGGCTTGCGGTTCGCGGTCGTGGCCTGGCGTGAGGAAATCGGGCATGCGGATCGCTAGTTTGGGTTGGCGGCCGGCGGGTAACGCGACTGCGGCCGCGGCGCGCGTTTCGTCGCCCGTCTCGACAGCGGCGCCGAGGCGGCGCTGACCGGCTGCCGGCGACGATGCGAAGCCACGTGTCTCGTCGCTTGCCGCGCGGCACGAGAGGAACACGAATGACGACGGCCGGCCGATTTCGGCTGACCGCTCGCGAGCCGATTGCGATCGCAGCGAGCGACGCGCCGCTCGCGCCGGCGAGGGGCGCGAGGAGCGCGAGGAGCGCGAGGAGCCGGCCGGCCGAAGCGGGGCGGCCCGTCGGCTGCCGATCGCGGTTCCGATTCGGTTCCGAGATATTCCAGGAGGAGACGACGACATGCATGAAGACAATCTGACGATGCCCGCCGCCGACCGCGCGGGCGCCGCCGCAGCCGCATCCGCGCCCGCGGCGACCTCTCGCGCCGCGCGCGGCGGTGCCGTCGCGGCGGCGGTGATCGGCAACTGGCTCGAGTTCTTCGATTTCACCGTCTTCGGCTTTTTCGCGGTGATCATCGGCAAGCTGTTTTTCCCGTCGCACGACGCGACGACGTCGCTGCTGCTGTCGGTCGCGACGTTCGCGGCGGGCTTCTTCACGCGCCCGCTCGGCAGCGTCGTGCTCGGCGTCTACGCGGACCGCCGCGGCCGCAAGGCGGCGCTGAACCTGACGATCATGCTGATGGCGCTCGGCACCGGGATGATCGCGCTCGCGCCGACCTACGCGCAGATCGGCGTGCTCGCGCCCGTGATCGTCGTCGGCGTGCGGCTGATGCAGGGCTTTTCGCAAGGCGGCGAGTTCGGTGCGGCGACGTCGACGCTCGTCGAGCAGGGCGGCGCCGCGCGCCGCGGCTTTCGCGCGAGCTGGCAGCTCGCGACGCAGGGCGGCGCGGCGCTGATGGGCTCCGGGTTCGCGGCGCTGGTGTCGAACACGCTCGCGAAGGACGCGCTCGAGAGCTGGGGCTGGCGCGTGCCGTTCGCGCTCGGCGTGCTGATCGCGCCCGTCGGCATGTATCTGCGCCGCCGCCTCGCCGACGACGCGCCGGGTGCCGGCCATCACGGCGTCGACGGCGGCGTGCTGCGCGAGCTGTTCGCGCAGCACGGCCGCACGGTGCTGCTGCTGACGCTCACGGTGATGGGCGGCACGGTGTCGACGTACATCCTGACGTTCTACATGCCGACCTACGCGATCCACACGCTCGGCTTGCCGATGAAGCTGTCGATGTTCGTCGGCGTCGCGTCGGGCTGCGTGATGCTCGTCACGTGCCCGCTATTCGGTTGGCTGTCCGACAGGATCGGCAGCCGGCGCCTGCCGATCTTCGTCGGGCGCGGCGTGCTCGTCGCGCTGCTGTTTCCGGCATTCGTGCTGATGAACCGCTATCCGTCGCTTGCGGTCGTGATGCCGCTCACGGCGCTGATGCTGCTGTTCTATTCGATGGGGTCGGCGTCCGAGTTCGCGCTGATGTGCGAATCGTTTCCGCGCCGCGTGCGCGCGACCGGCATCTCGATCGCCTATGCGCTCTCGGTGACGCTGTTCGGCGGCACCGCGCAGCTCGTCGCGACGTGGCTCGTGCGCGCGACGGGCAGCAAGCTCGCGCCCGCCGCGTACGTGGCCGCGTGCGTGACCGTGTCGCTCGTCGCGGTCGGGATGCTGCGCGAGACGGCGGTGGAGGCGGTCGATTGAGTGCGTGACGGCGCTCGGCGGCGCGGCGCGCGAGCGGTTCGCGGTGCGCCGTCGCCGGCCGGACGCGGCCGACAAATTGGAAGAGAAGATGGGGGCGGCAGCGGCGTGTCTTGAATCTCGACCCCGAGCTCCCACCGAGTCACGAGCTTACCGAGGCCGTTTTTCAAGATTGAAGTGAGCCGAAGAAATCGGGCGGGGCGCTCGGAGGTCGAGGCCTAGCGTCCGAATCACAAAGCCCCGAGGCAGCGCCCGAGTTCGAGCCCGAGCCCTGAGTCCCGAGGTCGGGCCTAAGCCTCGAGCCTCGAGCCTCAAATCTCAAATCTCAAATCTCAAATCTCAAATCCCGAGCTCGAGCCCGAGCCCGAGCTCGAACCCAAGCATCGGGCTCCAAGCCAAGTGCCGAGCCCAAAGCCGAGCCTCGAGCCTACGCCCAAGGCCAGCGAACCCTGAACCGCCGCCGGTCCCGCTCGCCGCGCCAGCCTACGCCCGATTCCGTGCGTGCGGCGACCGCGCGCCGCAAGCGCGCAGGATCAGCCGCACGACCTCGTCGGTCGTCGCGTCGAACGCCTTCGCCGACAGCGCGCGCTTGCCGGACAGCGCGACGATCTGCGCGTCGAAGTCCGCGTAATGCTGGGTCGTCGCCCAGATCATGTAGAGCAGCGTCTTCGGCTCGACCGGCTCGACGAGCCCGCGCGCGATCCAGCGCTCGATCAGCGCGAGCCGCGTCTGCATCCACGGCTTCACGCGCTCGAGCAGCAGATCCTGCATGTGCTCCGCGCCGCTGATGATCTCGTTCGCCCACACCTTCGAGCCGAGCGGCCGCTTGCGCGACAGCGCCATCTTCGCGCGCACGTATCCGCCGAGCGCGGCGACCGGGTCGTCGCCGACGTCGAAGCTGTCGGCGGCCGCGTGCCAGTCCTCGAGCAGATCGTCGAGCAGGCGCCGGTACAGCGCGAGCTTCGTCGGAAAGTAATAGTGCAGGTTCGCCTTCGGCAGCCCGGCGCGTTCCGCGATCAGCGCGGTGCTCGCGCCCTCGAAGCCGCGCTCGGCGAACACGGCTTCCGCGCACGCGAGCAGGTGCGCTTCGTTCAGCTCGCGAATGTGCGCCTTGCGCGCGCGGCTCGGCGCGCGGGCCGCCTGGGTTCGCGCGCGGGGCGCGGGCGTGTCGGGAGGCGTCGTCGTCGGATCGTCGTGTTGCATGGCGTGCGCTCGTGGTCTGGCGGCAACGGGAGGCCGTCATTGTAGACGCCGCGCCGGCCGGCCGGCGCATCGCGGCCCGTCGGCGGCCGTTTCGCCGCGGTTGCGCGACATCCTTTTTTTAATTCATTGAATTCACGGCGCTAATGCGCTATAACCTGACCATTCGGACAGGATTCGATCGGCGAGCGGCGCTGCTTGATAAAGCAAAACAAAGATAGGGCCGTGCAAGCGCCGCCGTGCCGTTCTGGCCGAAGATGAAGCGGAGAGTGCGCGCTTGGGGGCAGGGCGGCTCCCAAGCGCGCCAATGTCAGCCGCGGCGCGCGACGAGCTGCGACACGGTCTGCGAGGCTTCCAGCAGCGGTTCGAGGAACGCCTTCACCATCTGCTTCGCGGTGTGCCGCTGCGCATTGCCGCTGATGTTCATTGCGGCGATCACGTGGCCGCGCCGGTTGCGGATCGGCGCCGACAACGAAATCAATCCCGCTTCGAGCTCCTGATCGACGATCGCCCAGCCCTGGCTGCGCACCTGCGCGATCTCTTCCTTCAGCGCCGCGGGCTCGGTGAGCGTGCGCGGCGTGTACGCGCGCAGCGTGCTTTGCGCGAGCGTGTCGTCGAGCGCGGCGTCGTCGAGTGAAGCCAGCAGCACGCGCCCCATCGACGTGCAGTAAGCCGGCAGCCGGCTGCCGATCGACAGGTTGATCGTCATGATCTTGTGCGTCGGCACGCGCAGCACGTAGACGATCTCGGTGCGGTCGAGCACGGCTGCCGAGCAGCTTTCGTGGATGCGCGCGGACAGTTGCTCCATCACCGGCTCCGCGAGATTCCAGAACGGCATCGACGTCAGATACGCGAACCCGAGATCGAGGATCTTCGGCGTGAGGCGGAACAGACGGCCGTCGGCCTCGACATAGCCGAGCGTCTGCAGCGTCAGCAGGATGCGCCGCGCGCCCGCGCGGGTCAGGCCGGTCGCGGCCGCGACCTCGGTCAGCGTCTGCTCGGGATGCTCGGCGTCGAACGCGCGAATCACCGCGAGTCCGCGCGCGAACGACTGGACGTACGAGTCGCCGGGTTTTGCCTCAAATTCTGTGCTCATGGCCGGTTGGAATAATGTGCAGCGGAGAAGATTAGCGCATGGGGTCGGGTTGCGCCAACCCGCGCCCCGCATGGCCACGCGCTTGACGGGAACCGGTGCGCTCCCTATGATCGCACGGGAACGTTCGATTGACGATCTTAAGTTCATGGATCGAACAATCGTCGGGCGATTATCGCGACATTTTCGAGGCGAGCGGGGCGGCGCATCACGCCGGGCGGCTCGCGGAACCAGACCGACCGGAGACGACATGACCGAAGCATTCCTGTGTGACGCAATCCGCACGCCGATCGGCCGCTACGGCGGGGCCCTCGCGCCGGTGCGGGCCGACGACCTCGGCGCCGTGCCGCTCAAGGCGCTCGTCGAGCGCAACCGCGACGTCGACTGGGCCGCCGTCGACGACGTCATCTACGGCTGCGCGAACCAGGCCGGCGAAGACAACCGCAACGTCGCGCGCATGTCGCTGCTGCTCGCCGGCCTGCCCCAGGCCGTGCCCGGCTCGACCATCAACCGCCTCTGCGGCTCCGGGATGGACGCGATCGGCGTCGCCGCTCGCGCCATCAAGGCCGGCGAGGCCGGCCTCATGATCGCGGGCGGCGTCGAGAGCATGAGCCGCGCGCCGTTCGTGACCGGCAAGGCGACGAGCGCGTTCTCGCGCCAGGCCGAGATCTTCGATACGACGATCGGCTGGCGCTTCGTCAATCCGCTGATGAAACAGCAGTACGGCGTCGATTCGATGCCGGAGACGGCCGAGAACGTCGCGACCGATTACCGCGTGAGCCGCGCCGACCAGGACGCGTTCGCGCTGCGCAGCCAGCAGAAGGCCGCGCGCGCGCAAGCCGACGGCACGCTCGCGCAGGAGATCGTGCCGGTGACGATTGCGCAGAGGAAAGGCGAGCCGGCCGTCGTGTCGCGCGACGAGCATCCGCGCGACACGTCGCTCGACGCGCTCGCGAAGCTCAAGGGCGTCGTGCGGCCGGACGGCACGGTGACGGCGGGCAACGCGTCGGGCGTGAACGACGGCGCGTGCGCGCTGCTCGTCGCGAGCGAGGCGGCCGCGCGGCGTCACGGGCTCGTGCCGCGCGCGCGCGTGCTGGGGATCGCGACGGCGGGCGTCGAGCCGCGGGTGATGGGCATCGGCCCGGCGCCGGCCACGCACAAGCTGCTCGCGCGGCTCGGGATGACGATCGACCAGTTCGACGTGATCGAGCTGAACGAGGCGTTCGCCTCGCAGGGGCTCGCGGTGCTGCGCCTGCTCGGCGTCGCGGACGACGATGCGCGGGTGAATCCGAACGGCGGCGCGATCGCGCTCGGGCACCCGCTCGGCGCGTCCGGCGCGCGGCTCGTGACGACCGCGACGTATCAGCTGCATCGCACGAACGGCCGCTACGCGCTCTGCACGATGTGCATCGGCGTCGGTCAGGGGATCGCCATCGCGATCGAGCGCGTGTAGGGCCGACAAACCGACGAAGTGCTCATCCGGTTCATTTCGAAGGCAGACGGCTCACGGGCTCGCAGGAGACGCAAGCCGAGCCACGGCGGCCAGCCGGTTCGAGCGCGCCCCGCGACATCCGCTCAAACTTCTGAAGTTTGAACCGAATCGAAAACATAAGGAGACAGCCGATGTCCTACCAAGCGATTCGCATCGAAATCGATCAGGCGACACACGTTGCGACGATCACGCTCGATCGCCCCGACAAGCTCAACAGCTTCACGCGCGACATGCATCGCGAGCTGCAATCGGCGCTCGGCGACGTGCAGGCCGCGAACGCGCGCGCACTGATTCTCACGGGCGCGGGGCGCGGCTTCTGCGCGGGCCAGGATCTCGCCGACCTCGATTTCACGCCGGGTGCGACGACCGACCTCGGCACGATGATCGAAGAGCACTTCAATCCGCTCGTTCGCCGTCTGCAAGCGCTGCCGCTGCCCGTCATCGCCGCCGTGAACGGCACCGCGGCGGGCGCGGGCGCCAATCTCGCGTTCGCATGCGACATCGTCATCGCGGCGAAATCGAGCAGCTTCATCCAGTCGTTCGTGAAAATCGGCCTGGTTCCCGATTCGGGCGGCACGTGGTTCCTGCCACAACGCGTCGGCTTCGCCCGCGCGCTGGGCCTCGCGCTGACGGGCGACAAGCTCGGCGCCGAGCAGGCCGAGCGCTGGGGGCTCGTGTGGCGCGTCGTCGACGACGCCGAGCTGCCAGGCACCGCCACCCAGCTCGCCCGACAACTCGCACAACAGCCGACGCGCGCGATCGCCGCGATCAAGCAGGCGATGCGCGCGGGCATCACCAACACGCTCGACCAGCAGCTCGATCTCGAACGCGATCTTCAGCGCGAGCTCGGGCAATCGTACGACTACGCGGAAGGCGTGCGCGCGTTCATCGAAAAGCGCGCGCCTCGCTTCGAGGGGCGCTGAGATGGCTGCGCACACCCCATCGGCCGCCGCCGAACGCTCCGCCGAAGCGCTCGCCCGCGCGACCGCGGAAGCGATGTATACAGCAGACGCGTGCAGCCGCGAGCTCGGCATGGAGCTGCTCGAAGTGCGGCCGGGCTATGCTCGCTTGCGCATGCCGGTGCGCCCCGATTTTCTGAACGGCCACCAGATCTGCCACGGCGGGCTCATCTTCGCGCTCGCGGATTCGGCGTTCGCGTTCGCGTGCAACTCGTACAACATCAATACGGTCGCGGCCGGCTGCTCGATCGAATTCCTGCGGCCGGTCGCATGCGGCGACGTGCTCACCGCCGAGGCGACGGAGCAGACACTGAACGGCCGGCACGGCATCTACGATATCCGCGTGACGAACCGGGCGGGAGAGCCCGTCGCGATGTTCCGCGGCAAATCGACTCAAATCAAAGGGACGGTGATCCCTGCAGACCATTAGCGTCCACGCAGCCCACATAAATATATTGGAGACATCATGGCAACCTCGCTTCCGCTCGAGCCGATCGAACGAGCGAGCCGCGACGAACTGCTCGCGCTTCAGCTCGAACGCTTGAAATGGTCGCTCGCGCATGCGTATGAGCATTCGCCGGTCTACCGGCGCAAGTTCGACGAGGCGGGCGTTCATCCGAACGATCTGAAAACGCTCGCGGATCTGAGCCGTTTTCCGTTCACGACGAAAAACGACCTCCGCGACAACTACCCGTTCGGCATGTTCGCCGTGCCGCAACAACGCATCTCGCGCATTCACGCTTCGTCGGGCACGACGGGCAAGCCGACCGTGGTCGGCTACACGGCGCACGACATCGATACGTGGGCCAATCTCGTCGCCCGCTCGATTCGCGCGGCGGGCGCACGGCCGGGCGACAAGGTTCACGTGAGCTACGGCTACGGCCTTTTCACGGGCGGGCTCGGCGCACATTACGGCGCGGAGCGGGCCGGACTCACAGTGATTCCGTTCGGCGGCGGGCAGACGGAAAAGCAGGTGCAGTTGATCCAGGACTTTCGGCCCGACATCATCATGGTGACGCCGAGCTACATGTTGTCGATCGCCGACGAGATGGAGCGCCAGCACCTCGATCCGGCTCGGTGCTCGCTGCGAATCGGCATCTTCGGCGCGGAGCCGTGGACCAACGACATGCGCGCCGCGATCGAGAAGCGCATGGGCATCGACGCAGTCGACATCTATGGGCTCTCCGAAGTGATCGGCCCGGGCGTCGCGTCGGAATGCGTCGAAACGAAGGACGGTCCGACGATCTGGGAAGACCACTTCTACCCCGAAATCATCGACCCCGACACGGGCGAAGTGCTGCCGGACGGCGAGTTCGGCGAGCTCGTGTTCACGTCGCTCACGAAGGAGGCGATGCCGATCGTCCGGTACCGGACCCGTGACCTCACGCGCCTGCTGCCCGGCACCGCGCGCACGATGCGCCGGATGGAAAAGATCACCGGCCGCTCTGACGACATGATGATCGTGCGCGGCGTAAACGTGTTTCCGACTCAGCTCGAGGAACAGCTGTTGAAGCAGCGCGCGCTCGCGCCGCACTATCAAGTGATCTTGACGAAGGACGGGCCGCTCGACGTGCTCACGCTCAACGTCGAGCCCTGCCCCGAGACCGCGCCGGACGCGGCCATGATCGACGCCGCGCGCAAGGCGCTCGCGCACGACATCAAATCGTTGATCGGCGTGACGGCGATCGTCAACGTGCTGCCCGTCAACGGCATCGAGCGCTCTGTCGGCAAGGCGCGGCGGGTGGTCGACAAGCGGCGGCCGTGACGATCGTGTGCGACGGCGGGGCGGGCCTCCAAGCGTGGCGCTGCCGTCCGTCGCGCGCCGTTCGCGCGGCTTGCACCCGCATCGCCGGACGCACAAAGCAATGCATGCCGCGCCGCCCGGCGAGCGGGCAAACGCAGTGCGCAATTTGGGGGCCTACCTGCGCAATCCGGCGCCTACGGAACGCAATGCCCGAACGCAACGTTTGCGCGACGCGATCATGAGATCGCACGCCCACGCGGCCAGCGGCCGCGCGAGACGAATCGACGCTCACTGCCCGCACGCTCGCGCCCGGATCAAGTTCGGATCATGAATTCGGAAAGAGCAACCACATCCGCCCGGTCTGCTTCATCCGGCCGGCCTGATCGCCCGCGTCGTCGCCGAGCCCCCAGAAGTAGTCGGCGCGCACGCCGCCCTTGATCGCCGTCCCGACGTCCTGCGCGAACACGAGGCGATTGAGCGGCGCATTCGTCATCGGACGCGTCGTTTGCAGGAACACCGGCGTGCCGAGCGGAATCGACGACGGATCGACCGCGATCGAGCGCTCCGGCGTGAGCGGCACGCCAAGCGCGCCGACCGGGCCGTCCGCGCCGCCGTGCGGCACGTCTTCCTGCGACGGCATCTCGCGGAAGAACACGAAGCGCGGATTCGTGTCGAGCAGCGCGTCGACCCGCGACGGATTCGCGCGCGCCCACGCCTTGATCCCCTGCATCGTCGCCTGCCCTGCGCCGAGCTCGCCGCGGTCGAGCAGCCACTTGCCGATCGAACGGTACGGCTGGTTGTTGGTGCCGCCGTAGCCGACCCGCATCACCGAGCCGTCGTCGAGAACGATCCGGCCCGAACCCTGCACCTGCAGGAAGAACGCCTCGATCGGATCGTCGACCCACACGAGCTCGTTGCCGCTGAGCGCGCCCGAGCGCACGAGTGGCGCCCGCGCCGGCATCGACGCGCCCGCGCGATAGCCCGCGGGCCAGCGGTAGAGCGCGTACTGATACGGGCCGCGCCGCACCCGCGAGCCGTGCAGCAGCGGCTCGTAGTAGCCGGTCACGAGGCCGTCGAGCGTGCCGTCGTTGTTCGCGAACTGGAACGGCGTGAAATACGTCTCGAAGAAGCTGCGGGCGCTGCCCACGTCGAGATCGTCGATCCGCGCGGCCGCCGCGCACGCGCGCTGCCAGTTCGCCTGCCGCGCAAGGCGCGCGCAGTTCTCGCGCAGCGCGATCGTCGCGCCGATCAGGCTGTCGTCCTGCCAGCCCGGCACCTGCTGCCACGCGACGGGCGTGAGCCGCGCAGCCGCGATCTGCCCTGGTACGATCGCGGCACCCGCGGGCCGCGAGGCCTGCCGCAGCGGCGTGCCGCCGCACGCGGCGAGGAGCGCCGCGGCCGCGACGGCCGCCGCCCACCCGGCAAGCCGCCGGCTAAAACCCATACAATGTCCGTTGATGATGGAAACCGCCATGTCCGATCTGCTCGACCAATACCCGATGCTCATCTTCGCGCTGGAATCTTTGCTGGCGCTCGCCCTGCTCGTCTTCATCGTCGTCTGGACGGCTTCGGGCAAGAAGAAGCAGCCCGGCCGGCACGACAAGCCCCAGCGCTGAAAACGCCTTTGAATCTCCCGCGCCCCCGCGATGCCGCACGCTCAATGCAGCGTGCGCGGCATGTGCAGCGCGAATTCGTCGACGGGCGCCTCGAAGCGCTCGCCGTCCTCCGCGACGCAGAAATACGCGCCGCGCATCGTGCCCACCGGCGTCGCGATCACGGCCCAACTCGTGTACTCGAACTGCTCGCCCGGCTGCAGCAGCGGCTGGTGGCCGACGACGCCGAGCCCCTTGACCTCCTGAACCTGGTTCTCGCTGTCCGTGATGATCCAGTGCCGCGCGATCAGCTGCGCCGCGACCTGGCCCGTGTTTCGGATCGTCAGCGTGTACGCGAATGCGTATTGACGGTTCTCGGGGTCGGATTGTTCCGGCAGGTAGCTGGTCTTCACCGACACGCTGAATCGATACTGGCTCATGATGGTCCCGTCGAGGTCGCCCGCCGCAGCCGACGCCGAGGCGCCCGCCCCGTGCGGCCGACGCGCCGCTTTGGTTCGGCATTCTGCTTGATGAGGCCGCGGCCCGCAACCGGGCGGCGCGCGCCGCGGCGGTAGAATGACGTTTTTCGTATCGCAACGCTCCCCACGCGCTTTCCGCTCATGACGCAATTCCGCATCGCCCCCAGCATTCTGTCGGCCGACTTCGCGCGGCTCGGCGAAGAAGTCCGCAACGTGGTCGCCGCCGGCGCCGACTGGATCCACTTCGACGTCATGGACAACCACTACGTGCCGAACCTCACGATCGGCCCGCTCGTCTGCGAGGCGATCCGTCCGCACGTGCAGGTGCCGATCGACGTGCACCTGATGGTGCGCCCGGTCGACCGGATCGTGCCGGATTTCGCGAAGGCGGGCGCGAACCTGATCAGCTTTCATCCGGAGGCGTCGGATCACGTCGACCGCACGCTCAGCCTGATCCGCGATCACGGCTGCAAGGCGGGCCTCGTGTTCAATCCGGCGACGCCGCTCAACTATCTCGACCACGTGATGGACCGCGTCGACCTCGTGCTCATCATGTCGGTGAACCCGGGCTTCGGCGGCCAGTCGTTCATTCCCGAGGCGCTCAACAAGCTGCGCGACGCCCGCGCGCGAATCGACGCGTACACCGCGCGGACGGGCCGCGAGATCCATCTGGAAGTCGACGGCGGCGTGAAGGCCGACAACATCGCCGAAATCGCCGCGGCGGGCGCCGACACGTTCGTCGCGGGCTCGGCGATCTTCGGCAAGCCCGACTATCGTCAGGTGATCGGCGAAATGCGCGACGCGCTCGCGACCGTCAAGCGCGCGTGAGCACGATGACGACGACGCCCCTTTTCGGCGCGCCGCGCATCGACGCGGCGCTCATCGACCTCGACGGCACGATGGTCGATACCGCAGACGATTTCACGGCCGGCCTGAACGCGATGCTCGCGCAGCTCGACGCGCAAGAAACGACGCGCGAGGAGGTGATGCGCTACGTCGGCAAAGGCTCGGAGAACCTGATCCAGCGCGTGCTGACGCCGCGTTTTTCGGAAGACGAGGCGAAAGCGCGCTTCGACGAGGCGCTCGCGCTCTACCAGGCCGAATACGCGAAAATCAACGGCCGCCACACGCGGCTCTACCCGGACGTCGAGGCAGGCTTGCACGCGATGCGCGACGCGGGCGTCAAGCTCGCATGCGTGACGAACAAGCCGCACCGGTTCGCGGTCGAGCTGCTCGCTCAGTACGGCCTGCGCGACTACTTCGGCGCGGTGTTCGGCGGCGACAGCGCGCCGCGCAAGAAGCCCGACCCGGCGCCGATGCTCGCCGCGTGCGTCGCGCTCGGCGTCGCGCCGCGCGCGACGGTCGCGATCGGCGATTCGGAGAACGACGCGCTCGCGGGCCGCGCGGCTGGCATGGCGACGCTCACCGTGCCGTACGGCTACAACCATGGCAACGCTATACAAACGATCGAATCGGATGGTATAGTCGATTCGCTTTTCGCCGCCGCGCAGGTCGTCATCGCGCATAATTCGGCAAAATCAGCCGTCTGACTTTTTCTTCCATCCGCATGTTTCTGAACAGAAAACGGAGTCTGAGCAGCATCGACCGGGGAGCCTGGCCCTGGCGTCGCTGGTCGCGCCAACCTCGATGAGGTACGCTGAAGCTCGCCTTCAGCCCCGTTTTTTGTTTCGCTGCGCGTCCGCGCCCCGATCGTCGTCCAACTTGCCGGTGTTGCCGCCGTCGAACGCTTTGCGTTCGGGCTGACGCCGGCACGCGGCGCACGATCGCCAGGCACAGCATCCGCCGGTTCGTCCGACCCGCCCCGCGAGGGGCGGCGCCCCGGGCGCGAGCGCAGCGCCACGCGATTCCCGGCGCGCCGCGCCGATTGTCCCGACGACAGGACCGGAACATGACTGAACTCGAATTCCAATCGCTCGCCAACGAGGGCTACAACCGCATTCCGCTCATCGCCGAAGCGCTGGCCGACCTCGAAACGCCGCTTTCGCTGTATCTGAAGCTCGCGCAGCCCGAACGCGGCGGCGCCAACTCTTTCCTGCTCGAATCGGTCGTGGGCGGCGAGCGCTTCGGGCGCTACTCGTTCATCGGCCTGCCCGCGCATACGCTCGTGCGCACGAAGAACGGTGTGTCGGAAGTCGTGACGGACGGGCAAGTCGCCGAAACGCATGAAGGCGATCCGTTCGCGTTCATCGCGACATTCCAGAGCCGCTTCAAGGTCGCGCAGCGCCCCGGCCTGCCGCGCTTCTGCGGCGGGCTCGCCGGCTATTTCGGCTACGACGCGGTGCGCTACATCGAGAAGAAGCTCGCGCACACCGCGCCTCGCGACGATCTCGGCCTGCCCGACATCCAACTGCTGCTGACCGAGGAAGTCGCCGTCATCGACAATCTCGCCGGCAAGCTCTACCTGATCGTCTATGCCGATCCGACGAAGCCCGAGGCGTACACGAAGGCGAAGCAGCGGCTGCGCGAGCTCAAGCACCGGCTGCGCGCGAGCGTCGTACCGCCCGTCACGTCGGCAAGCGTGCGCACCGAGATCTATCGCGAGTTCAAGAAGGAAGACTATCTGGCCGCCGTGCGCCAGGCGAAGGAATACATCGCGGCGGGCGAGCTGATGCAGATTCAGGTCGGCCAGCGCCTGACGAAGCCGTATCGCGACAATCCGCTGTCGCTGTACCGCGCGCTGCGCTCGCTGAACCCGTCGCCCTATATGTATTACTACAACTTCGGCGAATTCCACGTCGTCGGCGCGTCGCCCGAGATCCTCGTGCGCCAGGAAAAGCGCGGCGACGACCAGATCGTCACGATTCGCCCGCTCGCCGGCACGCGCCCGCGCGGCAACACGCCCGAGCGCGACGCGGCGCTCGCGACCGAGCTGCTCGGCGATCCGAAGGAAATCGCCGAGCACGTGATGCTGATCGACCTCGCGCGCAACGATGTCGGCCGCATCGCCCAGATCGGCTCGGTCCGTGTGACCGACAAGATGGTGATCGAGAAGTACTCGCACGTGCAGCACATCGTGAGTTCGGTCGAAGGCAAGCTGAAGCCCGGCATGACGAACTACGACGTGCTGCGCGCGACGTTCCCGGCGGGCACGCTGTCCGGCGCGCCGAAGGTGCGCGCGATGGAGCTGATCGACGAGCTCGAGCCGGTCAAGCGCGGGCTCTACGGCGGCGCGGTCGGCTATCTGTCGTTCTCGGGCGAGATGGATCTCGCGATCGCGATCCGCACGGGCCTCATCCACAACGGCAATCTGTACGTGCAGGCGGCGGCGGGTGTCGTCGCCGACTCGGTGCCCGAATCCGAATGGCAGGAGACCGAGAACAAGGCGCGCGCGGTGCTGCGCGCGGCCGAACAGGTGCAAGACGGCCTCGATTCCGACTTCTGACCGGAGACTGACCATGCTGCTCATGATCGACAACTACGATTCGTTCACCTACAACCTGGTTCAGTACTTCGGCGAGCTCGGCGAAGACGTGCGCACCTATCGCAACGACGAAATCACGCTCGACGAGATCACGCGCCTGAACCCCGCTTCGATCTGCCTGTCGCCCGGCCCGAGCAACCCGCAGCACGCGGGCATCACGCTCGACGTGCTGCGCGAATTCGCCGGCAAGAAGCCGATCCTCGGCGTGTGTCTCGGCCATCAGGCGATCGGCGAGGCGTTCGGCGGCCGCGTCGTGCGCGCGAAGACGATCATGCACGGCAAGGTGAGCCGGATCGAGACCGACGGCCGCGGCGTGTTCGCCGACTTGCCGAAGCACTTCGACGTGACCCGCTATCATTCGCTTGCGATCGAGCGCGAATCGCTGCCCGATTGCCTGGAGATCTCGGCGTGGACCGACGACGGCGAGATCATGGGCGTGCGCCACAAGACGCTGCCCATCGAAGGCGTCCAGTTCCACCCGGAATCGATCCTGTCGGAGCACGGCCACGCGCTCCTCGAGAATTTCCTGAAAGAGGCGCGGCAAGCGGCCGCTCATTCAGCCTGACGACGGCGGACCGAATCATGACGATCACTCCCCAGGAAGCGCTGCAGCGCACGATCGAGCATCGCGAAATCTTCCACGACGAAATGCTGCACCTGATGCGGCTCATCATGCGCGGCGACATGTCGCCCGTGATGTCGGCCGCGATCATCACCGGCCTGCGCGTGAAGAAGGAGACGATCGGCGAGATCGCCGCCGCCGCGGCCGTGATGCGCGAGTTCGCGCGCCACGTCGAGGTCGCGGACAACGCGAATTTCGTCGACATCGTCGGCACGGGCGGCGACGGCTCGCACACGTTCAACATCTCGACCGCGACGATGTTCGTCGCGGCGGCGGCGGGCGCGAAGGTCGCCAAGCACGGCAACCGCGGCGTGTCGAGCAAGTCCGGCAGCGCCGACGTGCTCGAGGCGCTCGGCGTGAACATCGATCTGCAGCCCGACGAGGTGGCCGCGTCGATCGCCGAAACCGGCATGGGCTTCATGTTCGCGCCGAACCATCATCCGGCGATGCGCAACATCGCGCCCGTGCGCCGCGAGCTCGGCGTGCGGACGATCTTCAACATCCTCGGGCCGCTCACGAATCCGGCCGGCGCGCCTAACCAGCTGATGGGCGTGTTCCATCCGGATCTCGTCGGCATCCAGGTGCGCGTGATGCAGCGCCTCGGCGCGCAGCACGTGCTCGTCGTCTACGGCAAGGACGGGATGGACGAAGTGTCGCTCGGCGCGGCGACGCTCGTCGGCGAGCTGCGCGACGGCGAAGTGCGCGAGTACGAGATCCATCCGGAGGACTTCGGGATGCAGATGGTGTCGAACCGCACGCTGAAGGTCGAGAACGCCGAAGAGTCCCGCGCGATGCTGCTCGAGGCGCTCGGCAACAAGCCGGGCGTCGCGCGCGAGATCGTCACGCTGAACGCGGGCACCGCGCTCTATTCGGCGAACGTCTCGGGCTCGATCGCCGACGGCATCCAGCTTGCGCGCGAAGCGATCGCGAGCGGCCGCGCGCGCGAGAAGGTCGACGCGCTCGTGCGCTTCACGCAGCAGTTCAAGCGCTGATCCGGCGCCTGGCGCCTCAACCGAATCCGTATCAAGCACGCAGGACACCCATGAGCGACATCCTCGACAAAATCATCGCGGTCAAGCGCGAAGAGATCGCCGCCGCGCTCAAGAGCGCGCCGCTCGAAGAACTGAAGCTGCAGGCGTCGGCGCGCGATTCGCGCGACTTCGTCGGCGCGTTGCGCGACAAGCACGCGGCGGGGCGCGCGGCCGTCATCGCCGAAGTGAAGAAGGCGAGCCCGTCGAAAGGCGTGCTGCGCGAGCACTTCGTGCCGGCCGACATCGCGCGCGCGTACGCCGCGCACGGCGCCGCTTGCCTGTCGGTGCTCACCGACGAGCAGTTCTTCCAGGGCAGCGCGCGCTATCTCGAAGAGGCGCGCGCCGCGTGCAGCCTGCCCGTGCTGCGCAAGGACTTCATCGTCGATGCGTATCAGGTGCTCGAAGCGCGCGCGATGGGCGCGGACGCGATCCTGCTGATCGCCGCCGCGCTCGACACGCCGCTGATGCAGGATCTCGAGGCGTACGCGCATTCGCTCGGCCTCGCCGTGCTCGTCGAAGTGCACAACCGCGACGAGCTGAACGAAGCGCTCACGCTGAAGACGCCGCTCATCGGCATCAACAACCGCAACCTGCGCACGTTCGAGACGACGATCGATACGACGCTCGGCATGCTCGACGCGATTCCCGGCGACCGGATCGTCGTCACCGAATCGGGCATCCTGTCGCGCGCGGACGTCGAGCGGATGGAGGCGGCGGGCGTGCACACGTTCCTCGTCGGCGAGGCGTTCATGCGCGCCGAGAATCCGGGCGCGGAGCTCGCGCGGATGTTTTTCTGAGCGCGGCGCACGATGGCGATCGAACAGGAGATCAAGCTCGCGCTGCCCGCCGCGCAGGTGGACGCGGCGCGGCGCTTTCTCGACGCGCGCGCCGGCGCGCCGGGCCGCGAGATCACGCTCGTGAACGTCTACTTCGACACGCCGGCGCTCGCGCTCGCGCGTGCGAAGAGCGCGCTGCGGCTGCGGCTCGCGCCGCAAGGCTGGCTGCAGACCTTCAAGACGGTCGGCGCGGCCGTCGGCGGGCTGCATCGCCGCCATGAGTGGGAGATGCCCGTCGCGGGCGAGGCGCTCGAGATCGACGCGCTCTGCGCCGCGTGCGACGTCGCGAGCGCGGCCGACGCGCTGCGCGCCGCCGCGCCGCATTTGATCGCGCTCTTTCGCACCGATTTCTCGCGCACGCTGTGGCACATCGAGCACGCGGGCGCGACGATCGAGGCCGCGCTCGATCGCGGCGAGATCGTCGCGCAAGTGAACGGCGACGTGCGGCGCGAGCCGATTTGCGAGATCGAGCTCGAGCTCGTCGAAGGCGACGCGGCCGCGCTGACGTCGCTCGCCGAAGCGGTCGCCGCCGCGGTGTCCGACGTCGCGCCGGACAACCTGAGCAAGGCGCAGCGCGGCTACCGGCTGCGCGGCGGCGATCTGCGCGCCGACTGACCGCCCTGCTTCCCGCATGACCAAAAAGACCTCGTCACCCCGCCCGATGCGACAATCCTCACTATTCGACGAACCCGCCGTACCTGCTCCGCCCCCGGCGAACGACGGCGCCTGCGCGTCGCCCCTCGAATCGCAATTCGACGCGCTGCCGCCCGACTGGCGCGCGATTCTCGAGCCGTTCATCGCGAGCGACGCGTACGCGCCGCTCTGCGGCTTCGTCGACGGCGAGCGCGCGGCGGGCAAGGCCGTCTATCCGGCCGACGTGTTCCGCGCGCTGCGGCTCACGCACCCGGACGACGTGAAGGTCGTGATCCTCGGCCAGGACCCGTATCACGGCGAGGATCGCGGGATTGCGCAGGCGCATGGGCTCGCGTTCTCGGTGCCGCCCGGCGTGCGGCCGCCGCCGTCGCTGCGCAACATCTTCAAGGAAATCTCGGCCGACTTCGGCTACGACACGCCCCGCCACGGCTGCCTCGACTCGTGGGCGCGCCAGGGCGTGCTGCTGCTGAACACGGTGCTGACGGTCGAGCGCTCGTCGGCCGCGAGCCATGCGAAGCGCGGCTGGGAAAAGTGCACCGACACGCTGATCCACGAGCTCGCAACGCGGCATCGCCACCTGGTGTTCATGCTGTGGGGCGCGCACGCGCAGGCGAAGCGCGCGCTCTTCGACGCGCGCGAGCATTGCGTGCTCGAGGCGCCGCATCCGTCGCCGCTGTCCGCGCATCGCGGCTTCCTCGGCTGCCGCCATTTCGCGCTCGCGAACGATTACCTGACGCGGCACGGACGCGAGCCGATCGACTGGCGGCTGCCCGACGAGGCCGAGACGCTCGCTTGAGCATCGAAGCTCGCATTGCGCATTCCGCTTCGTCCGGAGCGCCGGCGAAGGAAAGGCCCGGCGCGCGCCAGCCCGTGCGCGGCGTCGGCCGGATTCGATGCAGGCGCGACGGCGACGTGCCGACGCGCTGATGATCCGACGCGCCGCGCTTCACCATTCACCGCGATACCGGATTCGATGCCGCCCGCCCCTCCCGCCGCCGGCCCTTCGTCAACCGTCGCGCCGCCGCTCGACGGCTTGCACGCAAGCCGCCATACGCGACGATTCGTTCACGCCGCGCGCGAACATACGCCGCGCCGCGATGCGCCCGCTATCCGGCCTTCGTCGGCACGAGCAAAAACGCCGCGAACCTTCCGGTCCGCGGCGTTTTTTTCGGCGATCGAGCGAGGACGCTCAAACCGCGGCGATCACCTCGCGCGCGCTCGCGAGCGCCGCAGTCGCCGCATCCGGCCCGAGCGCGAGACCTTCCGCGTAGACGAACGTCACGTCGGACATGCCGATGAAGCCGAGGAACGTCTTCAGGAACGGCGTCTGGCTGTCGGTCGGCATGCCGACGTGCTTGCCGCCGCGCGCCGACACCACATACACCTTCTTGCCCTTGATCAGCCCTTCCGGACCTTGCGCCGTGTAGCGGAACGTCACGCCCGCGCGGGCGATCCAGTCGAAATACGTCTTCAGCTGCGACGACACGCCGAAGTTGTACATCGGCGCGCCGATCACGATCACGTCGGCCGAATTCAGTTCGTCGATCAGCGTGTCGCTCTTCGCGACGATCGCGTTCTGCTCGGCGGTGCGCTGATCGGCCGGCGTGAAGAACGCGCCGAGGACTGCGTCGTCGAGGTGCGGCAGCGCGTCGGCAAGCAGGTTGCGGACCTTGACGGTCGCGCCGGGGTTGCTGCGTTGCAGCTTGGCCGTCAGTTCGTCGGCGAGCAAAGTCGACTGGGCGCCTTGCGAGCGGGCGGCGGAATTGATCTGAAGAATGGTCGTCATGTCGGGCTCCGTGGGTTTGGTTTGCGCCAAGTGCAGCGCGAGTGACGCCATTGTGCGGATTGCCGCCGCCGCGAAAAAGCGGCGGCCGGGTGACGGATTGTTGCAAT
The DNA here is from genome assembly GCF_001526245.1 of Burkholderia sp. MSMB1498. Lineage (NCBI taxonomy): Bacteria > Pseudomonadati > Pseudomonadota > Betaproteobacteria > Burkholderiales > Burkholderiaceae > Burkholderia > Burkholderia sp. MSMB1498. The sequence goes on along the minus strand of NZ_LOYJ01000124.1, from coordinate 136,909 downwards.
AGCGAAACAATCCGCGCCCGGTTCAGTGCGCCTATCGCCGGTCGCGCGCCGCCGGCAGCCCGAGCCATGCGTCGCGATGCGCGCGCGTCGCGGCGGGCTTCGGCTGGGCGGTCAGCTTGTAGCGCGCGATTTCGGGGCCGTCGAGCTTGAGCTGTGCGGCGCGCAGCTCGTCGCGCCGGAACGCGTGGATCTCGACCTTGTCGCCGGGCCGGTAGCGCGCAAGCAGCGCGTCGAGGTTCGAGCCCGTCACGCGCAGCCCGTCGACCGCGACCAGCGCGTCGCCCGCCGACAGCCCCGCGCGATGCGCGGCGCCGCCTTCGTACACGGCCGCGAGCGTGCATTCCGCGCCGCCTCGCGTGCGCGCGCCGAGCGTCGGCAACGGGCGCGCATCGGCCGAGCCGTTCGCGCCCGTGTCGGGCGCGAGCGTCACGCCGAACGGCTCCAGCAGCTCGGCGAGCGGCAGGTCGCGCGTGCCGGACACCGCATCGTCGAACAAGCGGCCGAGATCGACGCCCGTCGCTTCGGCGATCAGCGCCTTCACGTCGTCCTCGCCGACGCCGTGCGGCCTGCCGTGGTAGAAGTCGCGCCCAAAGCGCTGCCAGAGCAGCCGCATCACGTCGTCGAGCGACTTGCGATGGCGAGTCTGCGCGCGAATCGCGAGATCGAACGCGAGCGCGACGAGCGAGCCCTTCGTGTAGTAGCTGACGATCGCGTTCGTCGCGTTCTCGTCCTGCCGGTAATACTTGATCCACGCATCGAACGAGCTTTCGGCGACGCTCTGCTTGAGCCGGCCAGCGCCGCGCTGCACGCCCGCGATCGTGCGGCCGACGAGCGCGAAGTAGTCGCTCTGCGAAATGAGGCCGCTGCGCACGAGCATCAGGTCGTCGTAGTACGACGTGAAGCCTTCGAAGAGCCACAGCAGCGACGTGTAGCTCTCGCCGGACAGATCGTACGGCGCGAACGCGGCCGGCTTGATCCGCTTCACGTTCCACGTATGAAAGTACTCGTGGCTGCACAGGCCGAGATACGTTCGATAGCCTTCCGTTTTCTCCGGACGCCCCTTCACCGGCAAATCGGCGCGACTGCAGATGAGCGCCGTCGACGCGCGATGCTCGAGCCCGCCGTATCCGTCGCTCACCGCCTGCGTCATGAATACGTAGCGGGACATCGGCGCGCGCTTCGTCTTCGGCTCGAAGAGCGCGATCTGCGCTTCGCACACGCGTTTCAGGTCGGCCGCGAGCCGTTCGAGATCGAGGCCCGTCACGCGGCCCGCGATCGCGACGTCGTGCGGCACGCCGTGCGCCTCGAACGTCGCGAGCGCGAATTCGCCGAGCGTGACGGGATGATCGATCAGCTCGTCGTAGTTCTCCGCGCGGTACGCGCCGAAGCCGTAGCGCTTCGTGCCGTGCGCCTGCGGCAGCGCGGTCGCGACGCGCCAGCGCCGGTACGCGTCGCCCGCCGGGCGCTCGATCGTCACCTCGCACGGCGCGTCTTCATGGCCGAGCGGCGCGAGGAACACGCTCGTGCCGTTGAAGAAGCCGCCCGTGTCGTCGAGATGCGCGGCGCGCACCGACAGATCCCACGCGTAGACGTCGTAGCGCAGCGTGATCGATCCGGACGTCGGCGCGGCCTGCCAGGTCTGCTTGTCGAGCTTGCCGATCCGCAGCTTGCGGCCCGCTTCGTTGAACGCGCGCAGCGTCACGATGTTGCGCGCGAACTCGCGCACCATGTAGCTGCCCGGAATCCAAACGGGCAGCGAGAAGCGCTGCCCGGCCGGATCGGGATCGGCGAGCGTGAGCGTCACTTCGAACAGGTGGGCGGCGGGGTCTTTCGGAACGATCGTGTAGCGAATCGGCTTCATCGTCGGAATCGGTCGGGGCAAGCGGGAACGGATACGAAAAGAGGCGCCGGCCGAGCGCCGACGCCTCCTTCGCGATGCGAGAAATGCCGCGTCACTTGACGCCGGCGAGCGCCTGATTCAGTTCGTCTGCGGACACGGCGCCCGGCAGGCGGCTGCCGTCGGCGAGGAACACGGTCGGCGTGCCCGTCACGTTCATCCCGCGGCCGAGCGCGAGATTCTTGTCGAGCGCGGTCGTGTCGCAGCTCGCCGCCACCGAGGGCGTGCGATGCTCGAGCATCCATGCCTGCCACGTCTTCACACGGTCGCTCGCGCACCAGATCGACTTCGACTTCACAGTCGAATCGGGCGACAACACCGGGTACAGGAACGTGTAGACGGTCACGTTGTCGACCGACTGCAGCGTCGTCTCGAGCTTCTTGCAGTACGGGCAGTTCGGATCGGAGAACACCGCGATCTTGCGCGCGCCGTTGCCCTTCACGACCTTGATCGCATTCGAAAGCGGCAGGCTCGCGAAATCGATCTTGTTGATTTCGGCGAGGCGCTCGGCCGTCAGGTTCTTGTGCGTCTTCGTGTTGACGAGCTCGCCGAGCAGCACGTAGTCGCCCGATGCATCGCTGTAGACGATCTGCGAACCGAGATTGACTTCGTACAAGCCCGCGATCGGCGATTTCGTCACGCTCTTGATCGGGGCGTCGGCGCCGAGGCGCGACTGCAGCGCTGCCTTCAGCTTGTCGGTGGATTGATCGGCCTGCGCGGTGCAGCCGAGCGTCGCCGTCGCGGCGGCCAGCGCGAGCGCGGCGATACGAATTGTCTTTTTCATGCAAATCATCCTTCAAAGCGTGCGTGCACCGTCACAGTGTACGACCGTGGTCAAGCAGAGTCGGACCGCCGCGCCGCGCGAAGGTTCGCCGGACGCGCCGGTCCGTCAGCCGAGCGCCGACGCGACCAGCCAGCGCTTGACGAGCGGCTGCGCGCCGACGAGCGCCATCCCCGTGTTGCGCACGATGCGCGCAACCGCGCCCGGCAGCGAGAAGAGCCGCTGCAGGCCGTCGGTCGCGATCATCAGCGCGCGAATGTCCTCGCGCCGCGCACGCTCGTAGCGGCGCAGCAGCACGGTGTCGCCGAGATCGCGGAACGCTTCGCGATTCGCGAGCGTGTCCGCGAGCGCGGCGACGTCGCGCAGCCCGAGGTTCATCCCCTGGCCCGCGAGCGGGTGAATCAGGTGCGCGGCGTCGCCGACGAGCGCGACGCGCGGCGCGATCAGCCGGTCCACCGTCTGCAGCGCGAGGGGGAAGCCCTTCGCGGGCGTCACGCACTCGAGCGCGCCGAGGCGGCTCATCGTCACGCGCTCGACCTCGGCCGCGAGCTTCGCGGGATCGAGCGCGAGCAGCTCGTCGGCGTGCGCCGTGTTCGCGGACCAGACGAGCGACACGTGGCCGTCCGGCAGCGGCAGCAACGCAATGATCTCGCCGTCGCGGAACCATTGGTATGCGGTCTCGCGATGCGGGTGCGCGGCCTTGAAGTTCGCGACGACGCCCGTCTGCCGATAGTCGCGCCGCTCGACCTTCGAGCCGATCTGCGAGCGCACCCACGAATGCGCGCCGTCCGCGCCGACGACGAGATCGCACTCGATCACGTCGCCGTTCGCGAGCGCGAGCGTGGCGGCGTCCGGCTTCACGTCGAAGCCCTGCGCGCGCGCGTCGAACCACGTGAGGTTCGGCTGGAAGCGCAGCGCGGCGTCGAGCGCGCATTCGATCAGCGACGATTCGCCGATCCACGCGAGCTGCGACACCGCCGCCTGGAACGCGGAGAAATGCAGCTCGGCGTGCGCGTCACCGTACACGCGCATGTCGTAGACGGGCGCGAGCCGGCCGTGGTCGAGCGCCTGCCACACGCGCAGCCGCTCGAGAAGCGCCTGCGAGCTCGCCGACAGCGCGTAGATGCGCGAGTCGAACGCGAGATCGGCGGGACGCGGAGCGGCCGGCTGCGCGAGCAGCGCGGTCTTGTGGCCCGCCTGCGTCAGCGCGAGCGCGGCCGTCTTGCCGACGAGGCCGCCGCCGACGACGGCGACGTCGAAGGTCTGATGGTAGGCAGTCATGGCGGGCATTATAGCCGGGAGGGCCAGGCCGTTTCGCTCGGGGAATTTGCGGTGAATCAGGGCACGCGACACGGCGACGCACGCGCCGGACCGGTTCCGCGGCGATCGTTCGCCGCGGGTTTTCACGTAAGGACGAACGCCGCGCGCCGCGGCTAGCGCGCCGCACGTGCGCGGCGATGTAACCGGCGCGCGCTCGCCGCCGCACGCTATCGGGAGCGCGCATTACGCGTCACACGTTTCCTTACAAACGCACACCGCTTGTCATGCGGGCCGCCGCTACAGTGAGCCGACGCAACAACAGGAGATGTCGATGAAACGGATCGCGGCTCTCGCCGCCCTCGCCGTCGTGCTGGGCAGCGTGCTCGGAGGATGCATCGTGGTGCCGGAAGGCGGCGGCTACTATCATCATCGCGATTACTACTACCGGTATTGATGCGCCGTTCGGCGTCGGCTGTGATTCGGCTGTGATTCGGCTGTGATTCGGCTGTGATTCGGCTGTGATTCGGCTGCGATTCGGCGGCGATTCGGCGGCGATTCGGCGGCGCGCCGCTCGCGACGCGCGTCGCCGGTCGCATCGCGCATGAGCGGCGACGCGAACGCCCGCGCGTGCCGGCGCATTCGGCGCGCGGCCGAGAACCGGCGCGCCGCCGCGCCGAGTCCGACGCGATCTCGCCGGGCCGATGCCCGAGCACCGACGCGCACGCACGCGCCCGCCGCCGGAAACGGCCGCACGAGCGAGCGCCCTCTCCCCCTCCGATCCGCCACCGCACCGGTCCCGCATGCGACGCGTCGCGCGCCGCCGCACCCGCCCTGCGCAAGCCGCCGCGCTCGAACGCCATGTGCGTTCCGCCCCACCGAACGCTTGTCTGATTCCGCCCATCGCGTGCTATCGTTTCAGTGACGACGCGATCACCCCGAAAGCGCCGGAAAAACAGGTCTCAACCATCTTCGTGAGCCCGGCCATGAGCGACCTGCGCCACCATCTCAATCAACAGGACCGAGTGGAGCTGCTCTGCTGGCTCGTCGTCGGAAATCTCGGCGCCTTCTACCTGAACGAGAGCTGGCCAGGCGCAGCCTTTCAGGTCCAGTCCGCGCACAAATGGCTCGACCGCCACGCGCGCGAGGCCGATTGGCTGACGCTCGCGAAGCTCTCGCTCATCGCGCTCGACATCGCGAAGAGGCATGCGGACTTCGTCAACGCGTCGTGGGCGCGCGATGCGGTGGAAGAAATCATCGACACCGACGATCTGAACTACGGCGCGCGCCTCGCGCAGCTGGTGCTGGACGACTGCCGCGCGGCGCTCGCCGACCGGCGAATCGCCGACTGACTCGCCGGGCACGCACCGCGAAGGGCCGCAAAGGCCCGCTCGTAACGCGGCATGCATCGGCCGGCCGACGCGCGGCCGGCGGCGCACCAACGCCAATGCCGACACCGACGCGTGGCGCCGCCGCCCGCCGGATAGCGCCGCCGGCCCTCCCTCGAAGCGCATCTTTGCGGTTGCCTCCCACGTTGCCCCGCGTGATGCGCGTTCCTCCGTGCGCCAAAGTCGCCGCGCCGCCGGCCGCCGGCCTCGCATCGGCCGGCCGACGCGCGCCGCCGCTCGAGCCGCCGGTTGCCTTGATGCGCGGTCGAACGAGTTACAATTGCCGCTTTTGGTGGCAACGCAGGTCTTGCCCGCGCCCGGGCGTCCGGCCGGGCGCTCATGCCCGGCCCCGGTGCGGCCCGCAAAGCGCGCGGACGAGCGCCCCGCATCACGCACAACCCATTGAATCCCGAAGGAACCCATGAGCCTCAAATGCGGCATCGTCGGCTTGCCCAACGTCGGCAAGTCCACCCTGTTCAACGCGCTGACGAAGGCCGGCATCGCCGCCGAGAACTACCCGTTCTGCACGATCGAGCCGAACGTCGGCGTCGTCGAAGTGCCTGACGCGCGCCTGAAGGCGCTCGCCGACATCATCAAGCCCGAGCGCGTCGTCCCGGCCGTCGTCGAGTTCGTCGACATCGCGGGCCTCGTCGCCGGCGCGAGCAAGGGCGAGGGCCTCGGCAACCAGTTCCTCGCGAACATCCGCGAAACCGACGCGATCACGCACGTCGTGCGCTGCTTCGAGGACGAGAACGTCATTCACGTCGCCGGCAAGGTGAGCCCGCTCGACGACATCGAGGTAATCAACACCGAGCTCGCGCTCGCCGACCTCGGCACCGTCGAGAAGGCGCTCGCCCGCTATTCGAAGGCGGCGAAGTCCGGCAACGACAAGGAAGCGGCGAAGCTCGTCGCGGTGCTCGAGAAGGCGCGCGCGCATCTCGACCAGGGCAAGGCGGTGCGCGGCCTCGATCTGTCCGACGACGAGAAGGCGCTCCTCAAGCCGTTCTGCCTGATCACCGCGAAGCCGGCGATGTACGTGGCGAACGTGAAGGAAGACGGTTTCGAGAACAATCCGCACCTCGACGCGGTGCGCCGGTACGCGGACGGCGAGAAGTCGCCGGTCGTCGCCGTGTGCGCGGCGATCGAGGCGGAGATCGCCGATCTCGACGACGCCGACAAGGAAGCGTTCCTCGCCGACATGGGCATGGACGAGCCGGGCCTCGACCGCGTGATCCGCGCGGGCTTCAAGCTGCTCGGCCTGCAAACGTACTTCACCGCGGGCGTGAAGGAAGTGCGCGCGTGGACGATCCACATCGGCGATACCGCGCCGCAGGCGGCGGGCGTGATCCACACGGATTTCGAGCGCGGCTTCATTCGTGCGCAGACGATCGCCTATGACGACTTCATCGCGTACAAGGGCGAGCAAGGCGCGAAGGAAGCGGGCAAGATGCGCGCGGAAGGCAAGGAATACGTCGTGCACGACGGCGACGTGATGAACTTCCTGTTCAACGTCTGAGCCGCATCGCCGGCCCGGCGGCCGCAGGCGGCGCGTGACATCGCCCGCCGCCTGCGGCCGCCGGGCCGTTTCGCATTCGCGCGCATCGCGCGACTCAGATCGTCGAGCCGAGTGCGGCCGGCACGCAGGCAGTGGCGGCGCGCCGCCGCCGGGCCAGACGTCGCTTCACCGCAAATTCGCCGACACTCGCGACGCCGCGGGCGCCGGCTCGCCGCCGCCGCGCGCACGCCGGTTCATCCACGACGCCGCGACGACGGCGAGCGCGAGCACCGCGGTCGAGCCGACTTCCATCCGGTGATCGTCGCGCAGCAGCATCACGACGAGCACACCGCAGATGAACAGGATCACCGCCCACGTGAGCCACGGGAAGCACCACATCCGCAGCGGCAGGCGCTCGCCCGTCGCGTCGAGCGTCGAGCGCATCCGCAATTGCGAAATCGCGATCACGAGATAGACGAGCAGCGCGATCGCGCCCGACGTCGCGAGCAGGAAACCGAACACCTGCTCGGGCATCACGTAGTTCGCGATCACGGTCAGAAAGCCGAACGCGGTCGACGCTAGCACGGCCGCGCGCGGCGTGCCGCTCGCGTCGGTGCGGCGCAAAAGCGCGGGCGCGTCGCCGCGCGTCGACAGCGAGAAGATCATCCGCGACGCCGTATAGAGCGCCGAATTCAGGCAGCTCGCGACCGATACCAGCACGATCACGTCGATGATCGCCTTCGCATGCGGCACGCCGATCAGCTCCATCGCGCGCTGATACGAGCCGTGCGCGGGCAACAGCGCGTCGTTCCACGGCACGAGCGCCGCGACGACGAAGATCGAGCCGAGATAGAAAAGCGAGATGCGCCAGACCACCGAATTCGTCGCACGGACGATCTGGCGCTCCGGATGCTCGGATTCGGCCGCGGCAATCGTGACGATCTCGGTGCCGAGGAACGAGAACATCGTCGTCAGCATCGCGGCGAGCACCGCGCCGACGCCGTTCGGCATGAAGCCGCCCGCGTTCACGAGCCGCGCCACGCCCGACACGTTCGAGCCCGGCAGCACGCCGACGATCGCCGCGCCGCCGATCACGAGGAACACGACGATCGCGACCACCTTGATGAGCGCGAACCAGAATTCGAATTCGCCGTAGTTCTTGACCGAGAAAAGATTCGTCACGGTGAGCAACGACGTAATGCCGAGCGCGAAGATCCATGTCGCGACGCCGGGAAACCACGCGTTGAGGATCGTCGCCGCGGCCGTCGCCTCGATCGGGATCACGAGCACCCAGAACCACCAGTACAGCCAGCCGATCGTGAAGCCGGCCCAGTGGCCGATCGCGCGATCGGCGTAGGTCGAGAACGAGCCGCTGTCCGGCTGCGCGACCGCCATCTCGCCGAGCATGCGCATCACGAGCACGACGAGCAGCCCGGCGATCGCATAGGCGATCAGCGCGGCCGGGCCGGCCTCCGCGATCGCATGCCCCGAACCGACGAACAACCCGGCGCCGATCACGCCCGCGATCGACAGCATCGTGACGTGCCGCGGCTTCAGGCCGGTTCCGAGGCCTGTCTGTCTTCCTTCCATGTCTCCCTCCAAAAAAACGGTTCCGGTATGGCCGGGCATCGCGTGAAGGCGGCGCGGGGGCTTTGTTGTTATCGAACCGTGCGCGGCGCGGCGGGCGTCGCGCGTCGATCGGACGTCATGCCTGCGGCCACTCGGACAGGTTCGCCACGCAGAGCTGCGAGGCCGCGTTTGCAGTGCGCCGCGCATGCGGCGGCGCATTGCGGCGCGCCTGTCGTCGGCATCGTGATCGGCCGCCTTCGAAGCGAAGCAGTGTAAGCATCAAACGGTTTGTGACTAAGAACCAATTAACGAATTTCGATAGAACCACTTGCCGCATCGCCATGCGCGCGAACGTCGAGCGGCCCGTTCGACGCGGCCGCGCGGCCCGAAAAGCCGTGCGCAAAACGCGCCGGACGCCCGCGCGCGATGTTTCGTGAAACACACGTCACAGCAGCGGAAAACGCGCGTCATCGACAATCCGATCATGCGGACCCGTGCGCCCTGTCGTCTCGCCCTGTCGTCTCGCCCTGTCCCCGCACCCTCTCGTCACGCCCTCTCGTCACACCACCATCCCGTCGCGCCATTTCACCGGCACGAGCGCACGCCACTCGCGCAGCAGCAGCGCCTTCACGGTGTCGAGGTGCGCGGCCGACCGGCGTACCCACACGATCGGCCATCCGACGTATTGATCGGTCACGTGGAACTCGTCCGACGCCGACTCGATCACCCATGTGCGCTCGTCGGGGCTGACGCCCTTGACGACGCGCGCCGCTGTCATCGCGTCATCACGTCATCGCACGCACCATCACACCATCGCGCAAGCAGCCTGCCGCGCGCCTTGAGCGCCGGCGTGCCGTACGGCGTGTCGTCCTTGACGCCGCGCCACGCAAGCGCGATCTCCGTACTGCCGACGCCGATCGCGCCGAGCAACATCACCGCCGCCGCGGGCTTCACACCGTGGTCGAGCACATGGGGCGCGAGGTGAACGCACGCCGCGAACACGCCGAACGAGCGCGCGACGCAAAGCGCATACCATCGAACGCCCGCGACGGAGACGGACCGAAGACGAATCGCGCGGCCGCCCGGCGCGCAGCCCGTCGCCAGCCACATCGCAACGACGAGCCGCCGAAGACGAGGAACCAGCCATAAGCCGCAACGAACCGCATCATGTCGGCCGATTCTGTCGAAAAACATCGGTCCGAGCGCGACCGGGCCGCCGTGCGGATCATGCGCTTCCCGGACCGTTTCGCGAGCCGCGAGCGCGCGTCGTTCGAGAAAATCGGTAAAGCAACGCCGCGCCACGGCCATCGAATCGCCCAACGAAATCGCCCATTTGTCGACATTGCGATACGGCCCGCTCCCGACCGAGCGATCCGGCGTGCCCCCGCCGCGGCCAGCCGCGCGCCGCTGGCCGCCGGGCGACTCGCCTATCGCGATGCCGCCCGCTCGCACTGCAAAGGCCGCGCCTTCAGGGCCGACTTGATCTCGGCCATCTTGCGCGGCGAATCCGCGAGCACCGCATCGATCCCGAGGCACGCCGCTGCACGATAGTCGTCGGCGTCGTTCACAGCGATCGCGAGAATGCGGGCGTTCGCACGCCGCCTGAAGCACGCGACGGTCGCGGGCGTCCATAGCGTCGCCGTCACGTCCGATACGCCTTCGCCCAACGTGAAGCGCTCGGTCACCGTCAATTTCCGGTGCATCTCGAAACCGGTCCACACGGGCGCGCCGGGCGCACTGGGCGCTTGCGGCGCGCCTTCGCACGCGCCGCCGAGCAGCACGCTCACGAGCCGCGCTCGCGTCGCATCGCGCGACTCGAAGAGCCGCGCCTGCGGATACGACACGAACGCCGCCTGGTAAGCCGCGTCGGTCGAATAGATCGTCACGCGCGGCCATGCGGCCTCGCTCGTCAGCACGTCCGCGACCGCCTTCGCCTGCGGCCCGGCGGGCAACGCCTTCATGTCGAGCACGACGGGCAGCGCGGGCGCAATCGCGCGCAGCGCGTCGCGCAGCGTCGGAATGCCGGCCGGACGGGCGCGATACGGATAGCGCCCGCTCGCGTCGCGGAAATTCCAGCCGGCGTTCATCCGGGCGAGCTGCGCGGCGGTGTACCGGGCGACCGGGCCGCTCGACTGCGTGAGCGCCGACAGATCGGCGGGCCGGTACAGCACCGGGATGCCGTCGCGGCTCAGTTGAACGGTCAGCCAGATCGCGTCCGCGCGATTCGCCGCGGCCTCGCGAATCGCCTCGAGCGTGTTCTCCGGCGCGTCGCCCGTGCCGCCGCGGTGCGCGACGACGAGCGGCAGCGCCGCGGGCGCTTCGCCGATCGGCCCGCCGCCCGCGCACGCGGCGAGCCCGATGGTGACGCCCGCGAGCGCCGCCCGCCATCCCATCCAGCTGATCAATCGACTCATCGGCTTGCTTCCCCCATCAAAATGCCTCCCCCTCTTGATCTGACGATGCGCGGCGGATTTTCTTCAGCGCTTCGCCGCGGTTAAGATGCCGTCGGGCCATCGGCCACCATCGACAACGACAATCGAGAGAGACCATGTTCAATCCGCTGCCGCACGCGGCGCGGCGCATCGCTGTCGCGCTGACGATCGCGGCGCTTGCGCTCGCCCCCGCCTTCGCCCCCGCCTTCACTTATTCGCCGAGCGCACCCGCCGTCGGCGGCGAAGCCGACCTCGACCGCCACGACACGTACCGAAACCGCGACGGAGAAACCGTGCACGCGCCCGCGCATTCGAAATCGGGCCGCGCCCCCGAAGGTGCGACGGCCCGTTGTCGCGACGGCGCATACAGCTTCAGCCGGCATCGACGCGGCACGTGCTCGGGGCACGGCGGCGTCGCCGCCTGGCTCTAGGCGGCGACGCGACGTCGCAAAGCGGTCGAGGCGCAGTCCGAGCATCGCGGAATCGGTATCGTGCTCCGCGATGCACGCTCGACGCGCCGCATCCGCGACGGGCGACATCATGGCAGCGCCCGGCAGCCGCAACGCATCTTCTCGACACCGGTGCCGACACGGGCACTGCGTTTGCCTTTGCCTTTGCCTTTGCCTTTGCCTTTGCCTTCGCCTTCGCCTTCGCCTTCGCCTTCGCCTTCGCCTTTGCCTTCGCCTTTGCCTTCGCCTTCGCCTTCGCCTTCGCCTTCGACTTCGACGCCGACTTCGACGCCGATTCAGCCGCCCGCCACGCATCGCGCCGCCGCTCGCGCATCACGCCGGCGTCGCCGCAAGGCGTCGCGCGTGCGCGCCGCCGCCGCGCTCCCCGCGCCCGATTGAAGCGGCCCCAAAGCGCGCCCGGCGCGCGAGCGCACCGCGTCGAAGTACAATGGCGGTTCGCGCCGCGCAGCCGCGGCGGCACCGCCGGCACGCGCCGCGGCCGCTTCCACGAACCGAACCGAATCGCACACGCCGCCGCCTGCCGCCAGCCGGCGCGCGGCCGCGTGAACTACTTCCACTCTTTCAATCACGCAGATGGCCCAATACGTTTTCACGATGAACCGGGTCGGCAAGATCGTGCCGCCCAAGCGCCAGATTCTGAAGGACATCTCGCTGTCGTTCTTCCCCGGCGCGAAGATCGGCGTGCTCGGCCTGAACGGCTCGGGCAAGTCGACGCTGATCAAGATCATGGCGGGCGTCGACAAGGACATCGAAGGCGAAGCCACGCCGATGCCGAACCTGAACATCGGCTACCTGCCGCAGGAGCCGCAGCTCGATCCGACCAAGACCGTGCGCGAAGCGGTCGAGGAAGGCCTGGGCGACCTGTTCCAGGCGCACAAGAAGCTCGACGAGATCTACGCGGCCTATGCCGAGCCGGACGCCGACTTCGACGCGCTCGCCGCCGAGCAGGCGAAATACGAGGCGATCCTCGCCGCGAGCGACGGCGGCAGCCCCGAGCAGCAGCTCGAAGTCGCGGCCGACGCGCTGCGCCTACCGCCGTGGGACGCGAAGATCGAGCACCTGTCGGGCGGCGAGAAGCGCCGCGTCGCGCTCTGCAAGCTGCTGCTCGAAAAACCCGACATGCTGCTGCTCGACGAGCCGACCAACCACCTCGACGCCGAATCGGTCGACTGGCTCGAGCAGTTCCTCACGCGCTTCCCGGGCACCGTCGTCGCGGTCACGCACGATCGCTACTTCCTCGACAACGCGGCCGAATGGATTCTCGAGCTCGACCGTGGCCACGGCATTCCGTGGAAGGGCAACTACAGCAGCTGGCTCGACCAGAAGGAAGACCGCCTGAAGCAGGAAGAAGCGTCGGAATCGGCGCGCCAGAAGGCGATCAAGAAGGAACTGGAGTGGGTGCGCCAGAACCCGAAGGGCCGCCAGGCGAAGTCGAAGGCGCGCATCGCGCGCTTCGAGGAGCTGAACAGCCAGGAATACCAGAAGCGCAACGAGACGCAGGAAATCTTCATTCCGGTCGGCGACCGCCTCGGCAACGAAGTGATCGAGTTCAAGAACGTCAGCAAGGCGTACGGCGATCGCCTGCTGATCGACAACCTGAGCTTCAAGATCCCGGCCGGCGCGATCGTCGGCATCATCGGGCCGAACGGTGCGGGCAAGTCGACGCTGTTCCGGATGCTGACGGGCAAGGAACAGCCGGATTCGGGCGAAGTCGTGATGGGGCCGACCGTGAAGCTCGCGTACGTCGACCAGAGCCGCGACGCGCTCGACGGCTCGAAGACGGTGTTCGAGGAAATCTCGGGCGGCGCCGACGTGCTGACGGTGGGCAAGTACGAGACGCCGTCGCGCGCGTACATCGGCCGCTTCAACTTCAAGGGCGGCGACCAGCAGAAGATCGTCGGCAACCTGTCAGGCGGCGAGCGCGGCCGCCTGCACCTCGCGAAGACGCTGATCTCGGGCGGCAACATGCTGCTGCTCGACGAGCCGTCGAACGACCTCGACGTCGAAACGCTGCGCGCGCTCGAAGACGCGCTGCTCGAATTCGCGGGCTCGGTGATGGTGATCTCGCACGACCGCTGGTTCCTCGACCGGATCGCGACGCACATCCTCGCGTTCGAAGGCGATTCGCAGGTCACGTTCTTCGACGGCAACTACCAGGAGTACGAGGCCGACAAGCGCGCGCGTCTCGGCGAAGAAGCGGCGAAGCCGAAGCGCCTGCGCTACAGGCCGATCAGCCGGTAACGAACGGCGCGCGAACGCGTTCGCCGCCCGCGAGGATCGACGCCGCGCGGGCGGCGAACGCTCCCGCGGCCGGCGAGCCGCGAACGCCGCGGCAACGGCCGGCGTGCAATGCGCAACGGAACGACGCCGCGACGCGCGCGCCGTATCGCGCGCAACGCGACACATCGCCGAACAAAAAAACGGGCGACGTGAATTGCAACCTGAAGGTTCGATCAGCGATCGACCTTTTTGAGGTGCAATTCACGTCGCCCGTTTTTTCATGCGCATCGCCGACGCGCCCGCCGACGGCGCCCACGCGCAACAGCCCGCCGCGGCAGCGGCCCGAACCGCCACGCCGCCACGCCGTCGCTTCGTCAGCCGAGCACGCCCAGCTCGCGCAGCCGCGCCTCCGTCGTCCCGGCGCTCGTATGGTGAATCCCGTGCCAGCCGAGCGCGGTCGCGGCCGCCGCGTTCTTCGCGTTGTCGTCGATGAAGACGAGCTCGTGCGGCGCGACGCCCGGCAGATGCGGCTCGATCCGCGCGCGCATCTCGCGGTAGATCGCCGGATCGGGCTTCACGAGCTTCACGCGCCCAGACACGACAATGTCCGTGAAGCGCCGCAGCACCGGAAAGTTCTCCCACGCGTACGGAAACGTCTGCGCGGACCAGTTCGTGAGGCCGAAAAGCGGCATGCCGCGCGCATCGAGCCTGTCGACGAGCGCGGCGCCGCCCGCGAGCACGCCGCCGATCATCTCGTGCCAGCGCGCGTAGAACGCGCGGATCAGCGCCTCGTGCTCGGGAAACTGCGCGACGCGCTCCGCGGTCGCCTCTTCGAGCGTCTGGCCGCCGTCCTGCTTGATGACCCAGTCCATCCCGCATACGTGCGTGAGAAACCAGCGCCGCTCGGCTTCGTCGGGAATCAACTGCTTATACAGATACTCGGGGCTCCAGTCGATCAGCACGCCGCCGAAATCGAACACGACTGCCTTGATGGTCATGCGAACTCCGTGACGAGCACATCGTCGAGCGGCCGCGGCGCGACGCCGTTGCCCGAGAACGTGCAGTTGCGCCAGATGAAATTGTGATGCGCGACGACCTGCGCCGCGCTCAGGTGCGCCCGATCGTTCGTCGTGTGCAGATCGGAGACGACCGTCGTCCGGTAGCCGAGGAGCGCCGCGCGGCGCGCCGCCGAATCGACGCAGAATTCCGATGCGTAACCGCAGATCACGACCGCGTCGATTCCGTGCGCGTCGAGCTGCGCGGCGAGCGGCGTGTCGTGGAACGCATCGCTTTCGCGCTTGCGGACCCGCCAGTCGGCATCCGCGCACACGAGCTCCGCGTGCAGCCGCCAGCCGGGCGTGTCGGGCACGATGTCGTCGGCCGCGTCGCCGTCGTGCTGCACGAAGCACACGGGCGCGCCCGCCGCGCGCGCCGCCGCCGTCAGCCGGTTGATGCCCGCGACGACCTCGTCCAGCCGATGCGCGGGATTCGCCCGCTGCAGCAGCCCGCGCTGCATGTCGACCACGATCACCGCTACGTTCGCCATCCGTCGCCCTCCGTCGTTGTCGTTCGATCGTGCCGGCCGCCGGTTGCGGGGCGCTCGTTGCCGGCCGCCGGTTGCGGATCGCTCATCGCCGGTTTTCAACTGCCAGCCGCCGGCCCCATCGGCCGGCATCAAGCGCCGCGCGCGTCAGATCGGCTGCGTGCGCGCGTCGAGCCACGCCTTCGCGTCGCCCGACACGTGCTTGCCGACCCGCTCGCGCACCGCCGCATGGTACGCATTCAGCCACGCGCGCTCGTGGTCGTCGAGGAGCGCGGGCAGCACGCAGCGCGTGTCGATCGGGCAGAGCGTCAGCGTCTCGAATTCAAGGAAGTCGCCGAATTCGGTCTGCCCCGCCGTGCGGTTCACGACGAGGTTCTCGATCCGCACGCCCCACTTCTGCGGCCGGTACACGCCCGGCTCGATCGACGTGATCATTCCCTCTTCCATCGCCGTGTACGGCTCCGCGGGCGCGTAGTGCGAAATCACCTGCGGCCCCTCGTGCACGTTCAGGAAATAGCCGACGCCGTGCCCCGTGCCGTGCCCGTAGTCGAGCCCGGCCGCCCACATCGGCGCGCGCGCGATCGCGTCGAGCATCGGCGAGCGAATGCCGCGCGGAAAGCGCGCGCGCGACAGCGCCATCATCGCCTTCAGCACGATCGTGAAATCGCGCCGGTGCGCGTCGCCGATCGCGCCGACGGGCACGACCCGCGTGATGTCGGTCGTCCCGCTCAGATACTGGCCGCCCGAATCGATCAGCAGCAAGCCGTCGCCTTCGATCGTCGCGTGCGCGGCACGCGTCGCGCGGTAGTGCGGCATCGCGCCGTTCGCGTTGAAGCCCGCGATCGTCGCGAAGCTCGGCGACACGTAGCCCGGCCGGCGCTCGCGCGCGGCGGTGAGCTGTTCGTCGATCGTCAGCTCGGTGATCGTCTCGCGGCCGAGCGCGCCTTCGAACCACGCGAAGAACTCGGCGAGCGCCGCGCCGTCGAGCTCCATCGTCGCGCGCACGTGCTCGATCTCGGCGGGCGTCTTGCGCGACTTCGCGAACGTCGACGGATTCACCGCCTCGATCACGCGCACCTGCTGCGGCACCGCCTGCAGCAGCCCGTACGTGACGCGGCGCGGATCGATCAGAAGCCCCGCGCCCTCCGGCAGCGCGGCGAGCGCCGCGGCCGCCGCGTCGTACGGCTGCACGTCCACGCCGTCCCGCGCGAGCGACGTCGCGAGTTCGGCCGACACCTTGCCGTCGGCGACGAAGAGCGTCGCGCGCTCGAGGCCGACGAGCGCATGCGCGACGAACACCGGGTTGTAGTTCACGTCTGCGCCGCGCAGATTGAAGAGCCACGCGAGATCGTCGAGCGTCGAGACGAAGTGCCACTGCGCGCCCTGCTCCTGCATCGCGCGGCGCACCTGCGCGAGCTTGCCCGCGCGCGCCGTGTCGGCCTGCGGCGCCGCGTGCTCGAACACCGCGTCGGCGGGCAGCGACGGGCGCTGCGGCCAGATCGCGTCGAGCAAATCGAGATCGGTGCGCAGCACGATGCCGCGCGGCGTGAGCGCCGAGGTCAACGCGCGCGCTGCCGCGACGCCGAGCACCGCGCCGTCGACGCCGACCGTCGTGCCCTCGGGCACGTGCTCGGCGAGCCACTCGACGTGCGGCTGCGTCTGCTGGCCGCCCATCATCTTCATCAGCTCGACGCCCGTGCCGGCGAGCTGCGCTTCGGCCTGCACCCAGTAGCGGCTGTCGAGCCAGAGGCCGGCGAAATCGGCGGTCACGACAAGCGTGCCCACCGAGCCGGTGAAGCCCGACAGCCATTGCCGCGCCTGCCAGCGCTCGGGCAAATACTCGGACAAATGGGGGTCGGCGGACGGCACCACGTAGGCGGCCAGATCCTCGCGCGCCATCGCGCCGCGCAGCAGGGCAAGACGCGCCGGCACGGGCGACGGGTCGGGGAGTCGGGCATTCATGATTTCACCTGCAAACGTTCAGCGGCGGGCCAGAAGGCCCACCGTCACGGCAACGGCGAGAAGCGCGGCGGCCGTACAAACCGGCCATTCGAGCGTCTCGCCGTCGTAAAAGAGTCCTGTCACATTGCCGGCCATCTTCGCGGCCGCGGCGCCCAGCAGGCCCGCCGCGACGGCGAGCCACAGCGACGCGCGACTCAGGCGGCGCAGCGGGTTGAGCGCCCAGCCGAGCAAGCCGACGGCAAAGCCCAGCACGACGATTCCAAACCAGTTCATTCAACGCCTCTTCTGCTGTCGGACTCGCCCCATCGGCACGAGCGGCGCGGCAAACGCCATGCTTCGCGCCATCGACGGCCGGCGGCGCGGCGGCGCACGAAACGACCGCCGCCCACCCGCCGTGCAGGCCGCCCGCACGACGCGACGACGGAACAACGTCCGATGCGATCCGGCCTGATCGCGGCACCGCTCGTTGCGGCGGCGCCGACGCGCCGAGCCGCTCGTTCGATCCCGCGCCGCGCGCCGCCGCAGCGGCGCCCCCGTTTCGCAGACCATCATTTTCGCACCGTTTCGGGGTCGCTTTTCAAAAAGGCGCGGCATGACGTCGCGCCCGGCAGACGATTCGCCGCCGCGACCGCGGTTTCGCCCGCCTGCGGCGGGCAGGCGCGGCCCCGGCCGAGCGCGGCGGGCGCGGTTCGCCGTGCCCGCCGCGCGGACGCGAAGACGGCGCGCGGGCCGCGCGGCCCGCGGAAATGGGTCGCCGCGCATGCCGGCCATGGATTTGCCGTCAAAACGCTATAATATGGGACTAAACGATAGCCTCTTGGACATGCAGCTCCTCACGATCGGAATCAACCACCACACTGCGCCTGTCGCCCTGCGCGAACGCGTGGCGTTTCCGCTCGAACAGATCAAGCCTGCACTCGCGACGTTCAAGAGCGTCCTCCTCGGCCACCCGGCGCCGAATTCGCCCGAAGCGGCGATCCTGTCGACCTGCAACCGCACCGAGCTGTACTGCGCGACCGACGATCGCGCGGCGCGCGACGCCGCGATCCGCTGGATGTCCGACTATCACCGGATTCCCGCCGACGAGCTCGCGCCGCACGTGTACGCGCTGCCGCAGTCCGAGGCGGTGCGCCACGCGTTCCGCGTCGCGTCGGGGCTCGATTCGATGGTGCTCGGCGAAACCCAGATCCTCGGCCAGATGAAGAACGCGGTGCGCACCGCGTCCGAGGCGGGCTCGCTCGGCACCTACCTGAACCAGCTGTTCCAGCGCACGTTCGCGGTCGCGAAGGAAGTGCGCGGGACGACCGAGATCGGCGCGCAGTCGGTGTCGATGGCGGCCGCGGCCGTGCGGCTCGCGCAGCGGATCTTCGAGCAAGTGGCGCAGCAGCGCGTGCTGTTCATCGGCGCGGGCGAGATGATCGAGCTCTGCGCGACGCACTTCGCCGCGCAAGGCCCGCGCGAGCTCGTCGTCGCGAACCGCACCGCCGAGCGCGGCGCGAAGCTCGCCGAGCGCTTCGGCGGCCGCGCGATGCCGCTCGCCGACCTGCCCGCGCGGATGCACGAGTTCGACATCATCGTGTCGTGCACCGCGTCGACGCTGCCGATCATCGGCCTCGGCGCCGTCGAGCGCGCGGTGAAGGCGCGCCGCCACCGGCCGATCTTCATGGTCGACCTCGCTGTGCCGCGCGACATCGAGCCCGAAGTCGGCGAGCTGAAGGACGTGTTCCTCTACACGGTCGACGATCTCGGCGCGATCGTTCGCGAAGGCAACGCGTCGCGGCAGGCGGCCGTCGCGCAGGCCGAGGCGATCATCGAGACGCGCGTGCAGAATTTCATGCAGTGGCTCGACGCGCGCAGCATCGTGCCCGTGATCCGCCACATGCACACGCAGGCCGACGCGCTGCGCCGCGCGGAAGTCGAGCGTGCGCAGAAGATGCTCGCGCGCGGCGACGATCCGGCCGCCGTGCTCGACGCGCTGTCGCAGGCGCTCACCAACAAGCTGATCCACGGCCCGACAAGCGCGCTGAACCGCGCGAACGGCGCCGATCGCGATTCGCTGATCGAGCTGATGCGCGGCTTCTACCAGCACGCGCCCCGCTCGTCGGACTCGTCGGGCCGTTAGCGGCGCCGGCCAGTCCGTCCCCTCCTTCCCCTTTCGAACTCTTCCCCGGGAGCGTCGCTCCGCACCATGAAGACGAGCATGCAAAGCAAGCTCGACCAGCTCACAACCCGGCTGGCCGAACTGAACGACCTGTTGAGCCGCGAGAACGTCACCGCGGACCTCGACCAGTACCGCAAGCTGACGCGCGAGCACGCGGAAATCGGCCCCGTCGTCGAGCATTACGCGCAGTGGCGCCAGGCGCGCGCCGACGAGCTCGCCGCGCAGGAGCTGCTCGGCGACGCGTCGATGCGCGACTTCGCCGAGGACGAGCTGCGCGGCGCGCGCGAGCGGATGGGCCGCCTCGCGAGCGAACTGCAGACGATGCTGCTGCCGAAGGACCCGAACGACGAGCGCAACATCTTCGTCGAAATCCGCGCGGGCACGGGCGGCGACGAATCGGCGCTGTTCGCGGGCGATCTGCTGCGGATGTACCTGCGCTACGCGGAGCGGCAGCGCTGGCAGGTCGAGATGATGTCGGAGAGCGCGTCGGATCTTGGCGGCTACAAGGAAGTGATCGTGCGGATCGCGGGCTACGGCGCGTACTCGCGCCTGAAGTTCGAATCGGGCGGCCACCGCGTGCAGCGCGTGCCGGCGACCGAGACGCAGGGCCGCATCCACACGTCCGCGTGCACGGTCGCGGTGATGCCGGAAGCCGACGAGATCGGCGAAGTCGAGATCAATCCCGCCGACCTGCGGATCGACACCTTCCGCGCGTCGGGCGCGGGCGGCCAGCACATCAACAAGACCGATTCGGCGGTGCGCGTCACGCACATCCCGACGGGGATCGTCGTCGAATGCCAGGACGACCGCTCGCAGCACAAGAACAAGGACCGCGCGCTGAAGGTGCTCGCCGCGCGAATCAAGGACAAGCAGTATCACGAGCAGCACGCGAAGGAAGCGGCCACGCGCAAGAGCCTGATCGGCTCGGGCGACCGCTCCGAGCGAATCCGCACGTACAACTTCCCGCAGGGCCGGATGACCGATCACCGGATCAACCTGACGCTGTACAAGCTCGAGCAGATCATGGACGGCGATCTCGACGAGCTGATCGCCGCGCTCGTCAGCGAGCATCAGGCCGAGCTGCTCGCGTCGCTCGGCGACGCCGAATGACGCGGCCCGCCAAGCGCGCACGATGACCACGACGAAGCCCACGCCCGCCACCGCCGCCGAGCTGCTGCGCACGTCGCCGCTCGACGCGGTCGACGCGCGAGCCCTGCTCGCGCACGCGCTCGGCTGGACCCGCACGCAGCTGATCACGCGCGCCGACGAGCCGCTCGACGCAGCCGCGCTCGAGCGCTACCTCGCGCTGCAAGCGCGCCGCGCGGCGGGCGAGCCGGTCGCGCAGCTCACCGGCGCGCGCGAGTTCTTCGGCCTCGAATTCGACGTGACGCCGGACGTGCTGATCCCGCGCCCGGAAACGGAGCTGCTCGTCGAGACCGCGCTCGACGCGATCGACGGCGTGCCGTCGCCGCGCGTGCTCGATCTCGGCACGGGCAGCGGCGCGATCGCGGTGTCGATCGCATCCGAGCGGCCCGACGCGCGCGTATGGGCGCTCGACCGCTCGGCCGCGGCGCTCGACGTCGCGCGCCGCAACGCGCGCAAGCTGCTCGATCCGGCGCGGCCGGGCGGCCCGCTGCAGTTTCTCGAAAGCGACTGGTACGCGGCGCTCGATCCCGGCCTGCGCTTTCACGTCGTGGTCAGCAACCCGCCGTACATCGCGCGGCACGATCCGCACCTCGCCGAGGGCGATCTGCGCTTCGAGCCGCGCGGCGCGCTCACCGACGACGACGACGGGCTCGCCGCGATCCGCGCGATCGTTGCGGGTGCGCATGCGTTCGTCGCGCCGGGCGGCGCGCTGTGGATCGAACACGGTTACGATCAGGCGGCCGCGGTGCGCGCGCTCCTCGGCGCGGCGGGCTTCGCCGACGTCGAATCGCTCGCGGATCTCGCGTCGATCGAGCGCGCCACGGGCGGCCGCCTGCCCGGCTGACGCCGCGGGCGGCGCCCGCCGCTCCAGATGAAATCCAGTATCATTTCTCTTCTCACGCCCCGCTACAGCAAGGTCACTCATGGACACCCAACAACGCATCAAGCAAATCGTCGACGAAAACCCGGTCGTGCTCTTCATGAAAGGCACCGCGCAGTTCCCGATGTGCGGCTTTTCGGGCCGCGCCGTCCAGGTGCTGAAGGCGTGCGGCGTCGACCAGTTCAAGACGGTCAACGTCCTCGAAGACGAAGAGATCCGCCAGGGCATCAAGGAATTCTCGAACTGGCCGACGATCCCGCAGCTCTACGTGAAGGGCGAATTCGTCGGCGGCTCGGACATCATGATGGAGATGTACCAGTCGGGCGAGCTGCAGCAGCTCTTCACCGCCTGACCCATCCCCTTCGATGGAGCCTCGTCCGGCGCCGCCGCGACGCCTGATCATCGCGATCACGGGCGCCACCGGCGCGATCTACGGCGTGCGCATGCTCGACATGCTGCGCGCGTCGGGCGGCGTCGAGACGCACCTGCTGATCTCGAGCGCCGGCTGGCTCAACATCCAACACGAGCTGCAACTGCCGAAGGACGACGTCCTGGCGCGCGCCGACGTCGTCCATTCGGTGCGCGACGTCGGCGCGAGCATCGCGTCCGGCTCGTTCGCGACCGACGGCATGGTCGTCGCGCCATGCTCGATGAGAACGCTCGCGAGCATCGCGCACGGCCTGTCCGACAATCTCATCACCCGCGCCGCCGACGTCACGCTCAAGGAGCGCCGCCGCCTCGTGCTGCTCGTGCGCGAGACGCCGTTCAACCTCGCGCATCTGCGCAACATGACGGCCGTCACCGAAATGGGCGGCGTGATCTTTCCGCCGCTGCCCGCGTTCTATGCGATGCCGAAGACGATCGGCGACATGGTCGACCACACGGTCGCGCGCGTGCTCGACATGTTCGCGCTCGGCGCGCCGCGCACGGCGCCGTGGCAGGGGTTGCGCGAGCCCGGTTGAAGTCGGGCGCGGAGGCCGGCCCGGCGACGCTTTTCCGCGTCGGCGCATCAAGCGGGCGCGCGCCGCGCCTGTTGCGCCCGTCGCGCTCATTGGCGCGCAATCCCGCGTCGCGGCGTCGCGACCACTCGCCGCCACTGGCCACCGCGTTATCGCCTCCCGCGATTAACAACATCCAATACACAATCAAATCCGTTTTTCATATTTATCAATGAACGGTGCGAGCCTATAGTCGTAGGCAATATCACTTCGCAGAAGTCCCGATCGCCATGAACCGCCTTCCGTCCCTCTACCTGTCGCACGGCGCCCCGACGCTGCCGATCGATCCGACGCTGCCGTCGGGCGCATTCACCACGCTCGGCGGCGAGCTGCCGCGCCCGCGCGCGGTGCTGATGTTGTCCGCGCACTGGCTCACGCAGCAGCCCGTCGTCAGCACGGCCGAGCGGCCCGACACGATCCACGATTTCTACGGCTTTCCGCGCGCACTCTACGAGATCCGCTATCCGGCGCCCGGCGCGCCCGACGTCGCCGCCCGCGCAGCCTCGCTGCTCGGCGACGCGGGCATCGAGACCGCGGCCACGCCGCACGGCCTCGACCACGGCGCGTGGGTGCCGATGCTGCTGATGTTCCCGGACGCCGACGTGCCGGTCGCGCAGTTGTCGATCCAGCCGCGCGCCGACGCGGCGCACCACTTTCGCGTCGGTCGCGCGCTGCGGTCGCTGCGCGACGAAGGCGTGATGGTGATCGGCTCGGGCCAGATCACGCACAACCTGCGGGCGGCGGATTTCTCGGCCGCGCCCGAGGACGCGGACCCGCGCGTCGCCGAATTCACCGGCTGGTTCGAGGAGAAGCTCGCCGCGCGCGACGTCGACGCGCTGCTCGACTACCGCCGCCAGGCGCCGCACGCGGCGCTGATGCATCCGACCGACGAGCACCTGCTGCCCGTGTTCGCGGCGCTCGGCGCGGCGGACGACGATTACCGACTGCGCATCCAGTCGCTCGGCACGTACCAGCGCATGCTCGCGATGACGAATTACGTGTTCGACTCGGCGGCCTGACGGGCGCGGCGCCGGATTCCGGCGTTCCGGAAAGCTCGGGCTTGCGGGCTGCGGCGCTCCGAGAATCGCCCGTAAACGACGAAGCCCGCCCGGGGCACCCCAGGCGGGCTTCGCGCAAGCGATCCGGCATCCGCCGCCGCCGATCGCGGGCGGCGGACGGTGCGATTACGCGCCGACTCCTTCGAGGATCTCGTCGCGCGATTCGCGCTCGTCGAGATATTCGGTGCGATAGCCGGTGTTCACGCCCCAGTAGTAGAACACGAGCGAGATCGCCGCGACGACCAGCATGTCCCAGCCGTACGGCAGCACATTGCGGCCGCCGAACTCCTTGCTGCCGATGAGCGAGAGCACGGCCATCGTCGGCAGGTACGCGACGAGCCACCACGCGGCCTTCAGGTCGCGGCCCCAGCCGCTCCAGCCGGACTTGCCCTGGAAATAGAAGTAGACGGGCAGCGCGACGACCATCAGCAGGATGATCTCGCCCGTCAGCGGCCACTTCGCCCAGTACAGGATCAGCGACGCGCACACGAACGCGAACGGCGCGATCAGCTTCATGCCGGGGATCGACAGCGGACGCTCGAGGTCCGTCGCCGCGCGGCGCAGCGCCATCAGGCTGATCGGGCCCGTCAGGTACGAGATCACGGTCGCGACCGAGATCACCGCCGCGAGCGAGCTCCAGCCGCGGAAGAAGAACAGGAAGATGAACGACACGAACAGGTTGAACCACATCGCGGGGCGCGGCACGCCGTAGAGCGGATGCACGCTGCCGAAGATCTTCGGCATCGTGTTGTTGCGCTCCATCGCGTAGATCATGCGGGTCGTCGTCGCCATGTAGGTCGTGCCGGTGCCGCTCGGGCTCACGAACGCGTCGACATACAGCAGGATCGCGAGCCAGTTCAGGTTCAGCGCGATCGCGAGCTCCGCGAACGGCGAAGCGAAGTTGAAGTGCGCCCAGCCCTTCGCGACGTCGGCCGGATTCACCGCGCCGATGTACGCGACTTGCAGCAGCACGTAGATCACGAGCGCGATCAGGATCGACGAGATCACCGCGAACGGCACGCTGCGCGACGGATTGCGCGCTTCGCCGGCGAGATTCACGGGGCTTTGGAAGCCGTTGAACGCGAACACGATGCCGCTCGTCGCGACCGCGGTCAACACGGCCGACCAGCCGTACGGCGCGAAGCTCGACGAGCCGCCCGACGTGCCGAGGTTCTCGCCGTGGAAGCTCGACAGCATCAGGCCGAGGATCGTGACGCCGGGAATCAGGAACTTGAAGATCGTGATCGCGGTGTTCGCGCGCGCGAAGAGCTTCACGCCCCAGTAGTTGAGCAGGAAGTAGATGACCACGAGGACGGCGGACAGCAGCAGCCCCGGTGTCGTGAGTTCGCCGTTGACGAACAGCGCGTGCGCCCACGCATACGGCCAGGTGCTCATGTACTGGATCGACGCCTCGGCCTCGATCGGAATCACCGAGACGATCGCGATCCAGTTCGCCCACGCGCTGATGAAGCCGACGAGCGAGCCGTGCGAGTAGCGCGCATAGCGAACCATGCCGCCCGATTCGGGGAACATCGCGCCGAGTTCGGCGTAGGTGAGCGCAATGGCGAGAATCACGACCGCGCCGATGATCCACGCGCAGATGGCGGCCGGCCCGGCGATCTTGGCGGCTTTCCACGCGCCGAACAGCCAGCCCGATCCGATGATCGATCCCAGCCCGGTCAGCATCAAGGCGAACGGGCCGATGTTCCGTTGAATAGAACTCTTCACAACCTCTCCTATGTCTCAACAAGCAAGGTCGGCGCCGCCAGGGATCGAGCCGGACGGCACCGCGCATGCATTCTTGGGGGACAGGTTGCCCGATCGGGAGCAACCCATCCGCGCGCGGCGCGTAGTTTAACGGTTGCACCGGTCGATGGACGCAAAAAATCGATCGCGCCTACAAAAAATTCATGACAATGGCAAGCTTTGTAAGCTCTAATGTCTCGTTTACTAGGCAATAACCCTGAGACATGATGGAAGAGGATTGACCGCCGAATCGAATAGTCGTATAAACGATGGGGCAGGATTTCAAGCGGCGAGTGAATAGGTTCTTTCGTAGTTCGCCCATCAACGGTACTCCGGTTGGTCCCATTACCCCTTCCTTGATTTTCATGCGCTCCCCGGGCTTTGGCCCTGTTTTACATTTTTAGGAACAAGTTATGGCAACCGGTACCGTCAAGTGGTTCAACGACGCTAAGGGTTTTGGTTTCATCACGCCGGAAGGCGGTGGCGAGGATCTCTTCGCGCATTTCTCGGAAATCCGCACCGAAGGCTTCAAGACGCTGCAAGAAAACCAGAAGGTCGAATTCGAAGTGAAGACCGGCCCGAAGGGTCTGCAAGCAGCGAACATCAAGCCGCTGTAAGCGCAGCACGAGATTTCGCAGCACAGTAAAAAGCCCCGCTCAGGCGGGGCTTTTTATTTGTCCGGCTCGCCGGCGTGTCCGGCGCGCCTGCGGGCAGCGCGACACGCGCGCCCGCGCGGTGTTCGGGGCGTTCGGGCGTTTTTGGTCGCTCGAACGCCCGCCGCGCGGTCAGCGCTCGAGACGCCCGACGTCGAACGCGCGCCGGCGAGCCGCGTCAGCCGCCATACACGCGCTGCGCGTGGATGCCGAGCCCCGTCGCGACGCTCGCGAGGCGGTCGCCGTACACGGGCTGCGCGTCCGGGAAGGCCGCCGCGAGCGCGCCGGACAGGAACGCGAGCCCTGTCGAGCCGCCCGTGAAGTACAGCGCGCCGACGTCGTGCGGCGATATCCCCGCGAGCCGCACCGTCTCGCGCGCGGCGTCGACGATTCGCGTAGTCTCGTCGCGGCTCGCGTCGATCAGTTGGTCCGCGTCGAATGCGATCAGCAGATCCTCTTCGACGTCGTTCAGATCGATCATCGTCTCGCCGCCCGCCGACACGCCGATCTTCGCCTCCTCCGCGCGCGCGGCGAGCGCGTGGCCGAGCCGCTGCTCGACGACGCGCAGCAGGCGCTCGAAATGGCGCGCATCCGCATACAAATGCTTCATCAGCTTGAGCTCGCCCACCCGCTTCGGCGTGTAGACGGTGTTGATCAGGTGCCAGGTCGCGAGATCGAAATAGATCCGGTTCGGCAGTTCGCGGCCTTCCGGATCGAGCGCGCGGTAGCCGAACGCGGACAGCACCGCCGTCAGCTCGACGCGCCGATCGTAATCGGTGCCCGCGACGTGCACGCCATGATGCGCGAGCACGTCGTCCTTGCGCTCGAGCCGGCGCATCCGCTCGGGGCCGACGCGCACGAGCGAGAAATCCGACGTGCCGCCGCCGATATCGGCGACGAGCACGAGCCGCTCGGCGTCCTGCCGCGATTCGTAGTCGAACGCGGCGGCGATCGGCTCGTACTGGAACTGCACGTCGGCGAGCCCCACCGCGTGCGCGGCCGCCTCGAGCTGCTGCTGCGCGAGGCGGTCGGCGCGCGGATCGTCGTCGACGAAAAACACCGGACGGCCGAGCACCGCGCGGCCGATCGCGCCGCCCGCGCACGCCTCGGCCTTGTGCTTCAGATGCATCAGGAAGAGCGCGATGACGTCGGTGTACGCGATCGCGGAGCCGTCGCCGAGATCGGTCGTCGTTTCCGCGAGCGGCGAGCCGAGGATGCTCTTCATCGAGCGCATCAGGCGGCCGTCGAAGCCGTCGATGTACGACGCGAGCGCCGAGCGGCCGTATTCCCGGCTGCCTTCGTCGGTGTTGAAGAAGATGGCGGTAGGCAGCGTCAGATGCTCGCCCTCGACGGGGGCGAGCCGCATCCCGGCCGCGCCGCCGTCGCGCGGCAAAGCGACCGCGGAATTAGACGTGCCGAAGTCGATCGCGCAGTAAGTCATGGGGCGGGCCGCCGGATGGCGGTGCGAAAACGGAAGGACCGGCTTTTTATCACGAAACCGCCGCGCGTCACAACCGGGGCGCGGCCGGATGCAGGGGGCATGCGGCGGGACGATGCGCCCGACGCCGGCGGGCAGGCGCGGACGCGCGCGGCGGCGAGAGAGGGAAGCCCGTGTTCCGGCGTTCGTGCGCGCGGCTCGCCGGAATCGAAGGCGGCTTCCCGTTCAGACCCGGACGGACCCGGACGCAAAGCGAAACGCGCGCTCGGCCGCAGCCGGATCGGGACTCGGAATCGGACAAATGCGGCGCGTGGCGCCGCCGCCGGCCCCGAATCGCCCCACTGGGATTGCCCCGACATCGGCGCAGCGGCCTCCGCGGGGCGATCGCGGCGCGAAACCGTGGCGCGCAACAAGTTGCCGCGCCGCTCGACGGCCGCTTCACCGCATCGGCCGCCCAGAAGCCGCCAGCCACATCGGCGCCGGCTTCCGCCGTCACGGGCCGCGGCGCGGCACGCCCGCCGCCGGTCATGACCGCCGCCGAACGCGGCCGCCCCGCATCGGCAACGCACGACGCGCACAGCCGGGCCGCTGCGCACGCCGCACGCGCCCGATACGCGTTCCGCTACGTCACGCCGCCGACGAGAACGGCTTTTGCCACGCGTGCTCGTAGATGACTTCGCCGATCGGATGACGCGTGCGCGGCGCGCGCTCGCGCTCGCGCAGCACCGGATCGAGCTTGTCGGCATCGCCGTAGTGACCGATCGAGATGATCGCGAGCGGCTCGACGTCGGCGGGAATCGCGAACGCGTCGCGGAACGCCTTCGCGTCGAAGCCGCTCATCTGGTGCGCGGCGAGGCCGAGCGCATGCGCCTGCAGCACGAGCGACATCGCGGCGGCGCCCGCGTCGTAGAGCGCCGTCGGGCTCGGCTCGCCCTTCGACGTCAGCGTGTGCGCGGTCACCGCGATCAGCACCGGCGCGGGCGCGTTCCAGCCCTGGTTGAACGGCACGAGCGTCGCGAATGCTCGCTTGAACGCGACCTCGTCCTTGCTGCGGTCGAACACGATGAAGCGCCACGGCTGCGCGTTGTACGCGGACGGCGCCCAGCGCGCGGCCTCGAGCACCGCATGCACATGCTCGGCGCTGACGGGTTCGCTCGAATAGGCGCGCGGGCTCCAGCGGCCGGCGATCAGATCGTGGATCGAAACGGAAGTGGGAGCGGGTTTGACGGACATGCGTTTCCTCACCAATTTGAAAAAAGGGCTCGGTCGCCCGGAAAAAGAAACGCCAGCATAACCGCTTGTCGATGAACTTGCCGGGTCGCGCGCGCAAATGCAAATCGACGCTTGCGCAAAGGGGCGCCGGGCGCGGCCGCTCGGCCGCCGAAACGGCGTCGGACCGTCGACAAACCGGGCACGCCGGGCACGCCGAAGAACATGTCGGGCATCCGCCGCCGCCCGGCCGTTCACGCCGCGCTCGCCGACACCCGCGCCGTCCCGCGATTGATCCGCAGCACGATCAGCGAGCCGACGATGCACAGCCCGCCCGAAATCATCGACGCAACCGTGTACGTGCCGAGG
Source organism: Burkholderia sp. MSMB1498 (assembly GCF_001526245.1). NCBI lineage: Bacteria > Pseudomonadati > Pseudomonadota > Betaproteobacteria > Burkholderiales > Burkholderiaceae > Burkholderia > Burkholderia sp. MSMB1498. The sequence goes on along the minus strand of NZ_LOYJ01000124.1, from coordinate 108,237 downwards.
CTCGCGCGCAGCATGCCCGCGCCGAGCGCCGCGAACGCCGCGCCGAGCTGGTGGCCCGCCACGATCCAGCCGAACACGACGGGCGCCGCGTCCTTGCCGTACACGTCGGTCGCGAGGCGCACCGTGGGCGGCACGGTCGCGATCCAGTCGAGCCCGTAGAACACCGCGAAGAGCGGCAGCCCGAAAAAGTCGATGCCGAACGCGTGCGGCAGATAGATCAGCGACAGCCCGCGCAGGCCGTAGTACCAGAACAGCAGCATGCGGCTGTCATAGCGGTCGGACAGCCAGCCGGACATCGTCGTGCCGATCAGGTCGAACACGCCCATCGCCGCGAGCAGCGACGCGCCCTGCACCTCCGTCATCCCGTAGTCGCTGCACATCGCGATCAGGTGCGTGCCGACGTAGCCGTTCGTGCTCGCGCCGCAGATGAAGAAGCTGAAGAACAGCAGCCAGAAGTCGCGCGTCTTCGACGCCGTCGCGAGCGTGCCGAACGCGACCGCGATCGGGTTGCGCTTCGCGCCGTCGTCCGCGCGCGGCGCGCCGGCCGGCTCGCCGTACGGGCGCAGCCCGACGTCGGACGGCCGCTCGGGCAACAGCAGCGCGACGAGCGGCACCGCGATGGCCACCGCAATCGCGACCGTCAGCACGACGGGCCGCCAGCCGTGACGCTGCGCGATCGCCGCGAGCATCGGCAGGAACACGAGCTGCCCCGTCGCGGAACTCGCGGTCAACAGCCCCATCACGAGGCCGCGCCGCGCGACGAACCAGCGCGTGACGAACGTCGCCGACAGCGTGAGCGCCGCGACGCCCGTCGCGCCGCCGACCAGCACGCCCCAGATCAGCACCATCTGCCACGTCGCCGTCATCGTCGACGACAGCGCGACGCCCGCGCCCATCACGGCGAGCGCGGCGAGGATCGTCGGACGCACGCCGAAGCGCTGCATCGCGGCCGCCGCGAACGGCCCGATGAGCCCGTAGAGCGCGATGTTCACGGAGATCGCGAGCGAGATCGCCGCGCGGCTCCAGCCGAATTCGTGCTCGAGCGGCACCATCAGCACGCTCGGCGTCGCGCGCGTGCCCGCCGCCGCAAGCAGGACGAGGAACACCACCGCCGCCGCAAGCCAGCCGTAATGGAAACGCCCGCCTATCCGCTTTGCCGCCCAGTTCATTCGAATCGCTCCTGACGCGGCACGCCGCCGATCGCATCGGCATGCCGGAGGTTGAGGGGAAATCGCGCCGATCTTTGTTACCAGTCGGTCACAAGTCGTTGCGATCCTAGTGACCGATCGGTAACATGTCAAGCATTCAATTTTCGTAGTCGGGATCGAGCATGACCACCATCGTCGCCAAGGCCGCCAAGCCGGCCGCCCGTCGCACACGCAGCACGCAGATGGCGGGTTCGGAAGCGCAGCAGCACCTGCTGCGCGCAGCGCAAGAGCTGTTCTATCAGGAAGGGATTCGCGCGGTGGGCGTCGAGGCGGTCGTCGAGCGCGCGGGCGTCAACAAGATGAGCCTCTACCGGCAGTTCGCGTCGAAGGACGAGCTCGTGCTCGCGTACCTCGACCGGATGGACACATGCTTCTTCGAGCGCTTCGACGCAAGCGCCGCGAAGCATCCGGGCGATCCGAAGGCGCAGCTCGTCCAGTATTTCGACGACCTCGCGCAGCGCGCGTCGCAGCCCGGCTATCGCGGCTGCCCGTTCCTCAACGTCGCGACCGAGTTTTCGAATCTCGAGCACCCGGCGCGGCTCGCGGTCGCCGACAACAAGGGCCGGCTGATGGCGCGGCTCGTCGCGCTTTCTGAAGCCGCGGGCGCGCGCGAGCCGCAGGCGCTCGCCGACGCGCTCGCGCTGCTGATCGAAGGCATATACGCGGCGAGCCAGACGTACCGGCCGGGCGCATCGCCGATCGGCGGCGCGCCGCGCGCCGCGCGGCAGTTGGTCGACGCGGCGTGCGCATGATGCGGCGGCGCGCGCGGCAGGCGCACGCGCGACGCGCGACGATCTTCGCGCAATCGCCGCTTCGCAGCCGATCGATGCGGCCGGCGGCGCCGACGCATCGCGCCCCGCCCGCGCCCGCTACAATCGCGGCTTGACCGCCACGCCGTTTCCGCCATGATCGAAGTCTCTCCGCCCGACGCCGACATCCTCGCCGCCACGCGCCACTGGCTCGCGCGCGCGGTGATCGGGCTCAATCTGTGCCCGTTCGCGAAGGGCGTGCACGTGAAGCGGCAGATTCGCTATGCGATCAGCCGCGCGGCGTCGCTGGAAGCGGCGCTGACCGATCTCGAAAGCGAGCTGCGGCGCCTCGAGGCCGCCGATCCGGACGAAATCGACACGACGCTCGTGATCTTTCCGAACACGTTCGACGACTTTCTCGACTACAACGACGCGCTCTGGTTCGCCGATCGCCTGCTTCAGCAACTGCGGCTCGAAGGCACGCTGCAGATCGCGAGCTTCCACCCGCGCTATCAGTTCGACGGCGCCGGGCCCGACGACATCGAGAACTACACGAATCGCGCGCCGTATCCGATCCTGCACCTGCTGCGCGAGGCGAGCATCGAACGCGCCGCCGACGCGTTCCCGGACGCGGCCGACATCTACGAACGCAATCAGGCGACGATGCGCCGCCTCGGCCATGCGGGCTGGCGCGACTGGATGGCCCAGCGCGACGCAGACGAAGGGAACGAAGAGAACGAAGGGAACAAAGAAGCGAAGTAGCGCGATGCGGCGCGAAACGCCGGCGCACCGTGCGCTCGCCCCGCACGCCGCGAGCGCCGCGTCACGCGGCGAAGATCACGCGCGCGGCTCGGATTCGGCGGCGTCCGGCTTTGCGCTCGCGCCGGCGGCCGCCTGCGCGGCGGGCGCGAAGAAGCGCTCGCGCAACTCCGCGAGCCCGAACATGTCGAGGATCTCGCCGAGCCGCTCGCCCGGCTTGCGTTGCGGCAGGTTCTTGTATTGCGCGATGATGAGCTCGTTCTTCATCGAATGCTCCCAGCCGACGAGCTCGGTCACGCTCACCTGATAGCCGTGCGCCTCGAGTTGCAGGCAGCGCAGCACGTTGGTGATCTGGCTGCCGAACTCGCGCGTGTGCAGCGGATGCCGCCACACTTCCGTCAGCGCGTTCGCGAGCGATTTCCCCTTGCTCTTGCGCAGCACGCCCGCGACTTCCGCCTGACAGCACGGCACGAGCACGATGTGCCGCGCGTGCTTGGCGAGCGCGAAGCGGATCGCGTCGTCGGTCGCGGTGTCGCATGCGTGCAGCGCGGTGACGATGTCGACCGTTTCCGGCAGTTGCGGCGACGTGATCGAATCGGCAACCGACAGATTCAGGAACGACATCCCGCCGAAGCCGAGCCGCGCGGCGAGCTCGGTCGAGCGCGCGACGAGCGCCTCGCGCGTTTCGATGCCGTAGACGTGCGAGCCGGCGAGCGGACGCTCCTTGAAGAACAGGTCGTACAGGATGAAGCCGAGATACGACTTGCCCGCGCCGTGATCGGCGAGCGTCACGCCGCCCTTTTCCCGCGCCACGTCCGAGAGAAGCGGCTCGATGAACTGGAACAGGTGATAAACCTGCTTCAGCTTGCGGCGGCTGTCCTGATTCATCTTGCCGTCGCGCGTCAGGATGTGCAGTTCCTTCAGCAGTTCGATCGACTGGTTCGGGCGGATTTCGTAAGTCTTGGTCGACATCGGGAGACAGGCCGGCTGCCGTTCAGGACCGAAGTCAGGCGGCGGCAGACGGCATCAAAGCGTGCGTGGAAGTGTCACAGTTTACCGAAAACCGGCCGCCTCGCTCCTCGTACCGAGCCGCGCGCGCCGGCCGGCTCAGCCGCGTGCGGCGAGACGCCAGAGCGACGTCGTCTCGGCCGCACGCGCACGATGCAGCGGATCGGCGGGGTCCGACGCCTTCGGATGCACCGGTTTGATGTCGTCGCGGCCGACGACGCTCAGGCCCGCCGCGTCGATCCAGCCGAGCAGTTCGTCGCGCGTGCGCAGGCCGAGATGCTCGGCGAAATCCGACAGGATCAGCCAGCCTTCGCCGCCCGGCGAAAGATGCGCGGCGAGCCCCGCGAGAAAGCCTTTCAGCATCCGGCTGTCCGGATCGTAGACCGCGTATTCGAGCGGCGAGCTCGGCCGCGCGGGCAGCCACGGCGGATTGCAGACGACGAGCGGCGCGCGCCCGTCGGGAAACAGATCGGCTTCGACGATCTCGATGCGCGACGCGTAGCCGAGCCGCGCGACGTTCTCCGCCGCGCAGGCGCGCGCGCGCGCGTCCTGATCGGTCGCGACCACGCGCTCGACGCCGCGCGACGCGAGCACCGCGGCGAGCACGCCGGTGCCGACGCCGATGTCGAACGCGAGCGACGTCGACGGCAGCGGCGCACGCGCGACGAGATCCACGTATTCGCCCCGCACGGGCGAAAACACGCCGTAGTGCGGATGAATCCGCTCGCCGCCGAGCGCGGCGAGCGGCACGCCCTTCTTGCGCCATTCGTGCGCGCCGACGATGCCGAGCAGCTCGCGCAGCGACGCGATCGAGCGCTCGCCGCCCGCCGCGCCATAGGCTTCTTCGCATGCGGCCCGCAGATCCGGCGCACGTCGCAGCGCGATCGAATAGTCGGCTTCGAGCGGGATCAGCAGCATCCCGAGCGTGCGCGCGCGCTGCGCCTGCGCCATCCGGTGGAGATTGAACGCGTCGACGGGCGTCGCCGCGGGCTTCGCCTTCTTCGGCTTGCGATCGATGCGGCGCGCGAGCGCCTGCAGCAACTGGCGCGCGTTCTGGAAGTCGCCCTGCCAAATGAGCGCCGTGCCTTCGCACGCGAGGCGGTAGGCGGCATCGGCCGTCATGCGATCGTCGGCCGCGACCGCGCGGCGCGGCGGCGGCGAGCCGGCTTCGGAGCGCCAGCGAACGGCGTGCTCGACGCCGTCGGCGTCGGTCCATTGGAATTCGGGAAAAGCGGTCACGAGGAATCGGAAATCGTTGAGTCGATGGGCGGCGCGACGCGCCGCGGACGACACAGTACCGCGCTTTGCGCCGGCCGGCAAAATGCATCGGGCGCGCGGCGGCGGATCGCGACGCCGTTGTGCGTCGACAATCGGCGCGGCGATCGACGAAGGCGAGCAACGCGCGTCGCTCGCAGCGCCCCTTTTCTCAGACCTTCGCCGCTCAGACCTTCGCCGTCATGGCTTCGGCGCGGCGCTTCGGCGTCAACGCATGCGCGAAGCGCACGAACGGCGCCTCGCAGAATCGATAGCTCGCCCACGACAGCGCGATCGCCGGCAGAATCGGCAAGGCCATGTACACGCCGAGCGGCTGGTCCGTGATTCCGTATCGTTCGCACACCCACAGCAACAGATACAGCGGAATGCCGTGCAGCAGATAGATGGAGTAGCTGATCTCGCCGAGCCACGCGAAGAACCGCAGGCGAATCTTCAATACCGTTGCGAGCGCAACGAAAATCGCGATGCCGAGCACGTAGCCGAACGATGCGGACATGTGCACGAAATCGCGGTGTCGCCAGTTCGCCGCCGCCATCAGCAGCGAGATCGCGACGATGAGCAGGCCGAGCGCGATCGTCGCCGCGCGATACGAGACCGGCAAGCGGCCGCGCATCAGGTCGAACGTCTTCGACGGCGTCTCGTACGCTTGCCGGAAGCACGCGCCCCAGAACATGATCGCGAGGTGAAAGAGCATCCCCTTGTACTGGCCGAGCGCGCTTGCCGGAACGATCCGCAGCGCCGACGTGACGACGAAGAGCACGCACAGCCCCGCGCACACCGCGCAAAGGTCGCGCATGCGATGCAGTGCGCCGATGCTGAACAGCAGCACGCACAGTACGTAGAAATACAGCTCGGTTTCGAGCGTCCAGTAATGCCCCATCACCGGATCGCTGCCGAACGCCGTCGGAATCATCGTCACGTTCGCGAGCAGGCCGGACGCCTCCATTCGCAGCCCGAACAATAGCCAGTACACGAGATAGCCGAGCGGCAGCGACAGCCAGAACGCCGGATAGAGCCGGAAAAAGCGACGCACGACGAAGCGGCGCGTGCCCTCCGCAGGCGCGCCTCGCAGGCTCGTCGGAATCAGCATCCCGCTGATGCAGAAGAAGATGACGACGCCGATGCGCCCGAAGTTCACCGAACGCTGCACCGCGTCGAGCACGTGCTGCGAGCCTGCGAGCTTGTCGAAGAGCTCCGCGTAGTGCGTCCACATGACGAACAGCACGGCGACGGCGCGCATCGCATCGACATGCGCGAAGCGGCTCGGGCTGGTGGAATCGGACATGGCAGGATAGATCGTACGGCTGGCGCTGCGCGCAAAACGGCGACGCGCGCGAACCCGACGCACACAAGCGCGCCGAGCGGCATCGCCCCTCGTCACGCTACCGTAGCGCGCCGCGCGCGCGCTTTCCGTGCGGCACCGCACGCAACGAGCCGGTCGATGCAATCGATCAGCGGGCCCATGACGCGTCGCGTTCGAAGACGCATGCGCGCGGCACGTCGCGTCACGTGATACGGGCATGCAATACGACTGGCTGCGTAAGATGCGTCTCGCGGCGCGCTGCGCGCCGCACGTCGGCCGATCGGGACAACGCTGCCGAAACAGCGCGCGCACTACTCGCGCGCTTGCATTGCGGCGGCCTCGAACGGCGGACGAACTCTCACGCGCACGGCAATCGATGCGTGCCCGCGCTCAATCGCCCGCGACTCTCGCACTTCGCATCCAATTTCAATAGCCGCGCCCGTAACCGCCCGACGATGCGGGCAAGCTGAGCGTGCCCGAATCGGTGAAACGCACGCTGCCGAACATTCCACCGGCGAGCTTGCCGCGCAGCACGTAGGGCAGCTTGCCCGATTCCGTCACGTCAGCGAGCCCGAACGCCTGCCGCGCGGCCGCAAACGCGGACACCGTGACGGGCACGCTCAGCACCTGTTCGCCGAAACGCGGCACCGTCCCGCGCACGTCGCTCACGCCGCTCGCGAACGGCCTGCCGTTCAGCTCGAGATCGAGCGCGACGCCGTCGTAGTCGATCGGCGCATCGTTCGGATTCTGGAGCCGCAGCTTCACGTCGAAGCGCATTTCGAGCCCCTGCCCGACGAGCGGCTCGATACCGACGACGCTCGCGCGAACCGGATCACGCGCGGTCAACGCCGCGCAGCCGCCGAGCGCGAGCAGCACGACGAATGCGGCGAACAATCGACCAACGAACGAGTGGGAACGGTGCAAGGCATGCATCGACGGCAACTCCTCGGGGCAAGACACGGGAGCGGCCATTGTAACCAGCGGCGGCTCGACGACCGCCGAACCGCCCGCGCCGCCCCCGATGCGCAACGCTCATCTTTCGTAGTCCTTCGATCGACTTTCCGCGCCTTCCGGCCGCGCACTACGAATGCTCAATTAGCTTTATTTGAGAATTAATCATTCCAAAAACGGAATTAGAAGAAGGCATCGAAAAACCACTTCCCATCAAATTTTTTTTGATTCCTTTACGTTAATCCATCAAGTATATTGAGCAATCTTTCGAATCGCCTGACATTCCTTAAAGCCGCATGACGAAGCTGACGTTCCGCCTGGAGGCGGAAAAGCCCGCCTCGCCCGGCCGATCGGGGTCGTACGGGCGACGAAAGCCGCCGGCAAGCGTTTCCCGCCGCACCGGCCATTCTTCACAAACCAGAATCCGAAGGGGGCACCCAACCATGATTACTTTCACGTAAGCACGCAGCAATCTTTCCGAATATAACCGGGGTAATTCATTTCGCTGTCGATTGACGGCGAAGGCGAACTATTGCCCGTCGAATTCATGCAGGACCGAATGATTATCTTTTCAATTCGAGGTTCAGTATGTGGATAAACAATCGTAGATTGCGATATCTGTCCCTGCTCGGCGCGCTCGCGCTGGCCGCCTGCGGCGGCGACGACGGCGGCACCGGCTCGGCCGTGTCGCTCGGCGCCGCGCACAGCCCGTCGAACGGCGCCAACAGCGCGAACGGCAACGCGACGGCGCCCGCCGCCGCGGTCGACAAGAGCACGAAGCCCGTCGAAATGCCCGACACCGTCGTGCCCGTCAACTACAAGCTATGGTTCCGCCCGAACGCGGACCTGAACCAGTTCAACGGCCGCGCGGACGTCGAGATCAAGGTGCTCAAGCCCGTCAACGCGATCGTCGTCGCGGGCCACCGGATCCAGTTCGCGAACGGCAGGATCACGCTGCAGCCCGGCAACGTGCAACTGATCGCGACGCCGCAGGACAAGGGCGACTTCTATCAGCTGCGCCCCGCGAGCGGCCAGATCGCCCCGGGCAACTATTCGCTGCATATGGAGTGGCAAGGGATCATCAACTTCAAGTCGTACGACGACCCCGTCAACCACACGGGCGGCAGCTGCGGCAATGATCCGTATCCGGGCTGCTCGGCGGCGGAAGGGATCTTCCGCGTCGATCTGAAGAGCACCGACGGCACGACGAGCGGCGCGATCCTCACGCAAGGCGAAACGAACCTGTCGCGCCAATGGTTCCCGGGCTGGGACGAGCCCGCGTTCCGTCCGACCTATGAAGTGACGGCCGAGGTGCCGCAGGCCTGGCGCGTCGTGTCGAACGCGGCCGAATTGCCGGCGGTGAACGTCGGCGGCGGCTACAAGCTGGTGTCGTTCGAGAAGACGCCGCCGATGCCGTCATATCTGGTGTTCTTCGGCGGCGGCCTGTTCGACGTGCTCGAAGACGACTTCTCGAGCCCGCTGCCTGACGGCCGCGGCCTGCATCTGCGCATCTTCACGCCGCCCGGCATGCGCGAATGGGCGCGCCCCGCGATGCAACGCACGAAGCAGGCGCTCGATTACTACTATCGTTACACCGGCATCCCGCTGCCGCTCAAGAAGTTCGACACGGTCGCGGCGAACGACGCCTTCAAGGACCAGAAGGGCCTGAATTTCGGCGGCATGGAGAACTGGGGCTCGATTCTCGAGTTCGCCGACGACATCCTGCCCGAACCGGGCAAGCCGATGTCGCGCTACGGCAACCAGGTGCTCACGCACGAAGTCGCTCACCAATGGTTCGGCGATCTCGTGACGACCGACTGGTGGGACGACGTTTGGCTGAACGAATCGTTCGCGCGCTTCTTCGAAACGAAGACGACGATCCAGTTCTTCCCGGACGAGTTCAACTGGCTCGACCACATCCGCTCCAAGTATCGCGTGATCAACAAGGACATCAGCCAGGACGCGTTCCCGATTCAGCCGAATTTCAACGGCTGGGCGTCGAACGATTTCGTCGTGAGCGCGAGTTCGTTCGTCTATAACAAGGGCGGCATGGTGCTGAAGATGCTCGAGGGCTATCTCGGCGAAGAGACGCTGCGCAAGGGCCTTCAGCAATACCTGAACGACTACGCGTTCGGCAACGGCACGCCGAAGCGTCTGTGGGACACGCTCTCCGCGGCGAGCGGGCAGCAGGTCGGGCCGATCGGCGACAGCTTCGTGCGTCAGACCGGCGTGCCGCTCCTGACGCTCGATACGCAGTGCGATCTGACGAAGAACCAGAACGTCGTGACGCTCAAGCAGTCGCCGTTCCCGAACAAGAACAAGTATCCGGGCGCGCAATGGACGATTCCCGTGACGCTCGGTTACGGCAACGGCCTCGTCAATCGCAAGACGCTCGCGCTGAAGGATACGCAAACGCAGATCCGCCTCGACGGCTGCTCGGCCGTCGTCGCGAATCCGAGCGGGTTCGACTACTACGTGACGAACTACAGCGACGCCGCATGGAGCGCACTCCTCACGCAAATCAACGCGTCGACGGACCCGGTGCTGCTCCTGAACCTGAAGAGCGAGGCCGCGCTGCTCGTCGCATCGAATCTCGCGCCGCCGTCGCGCGAGACGAGCATCTCGTCGATCAACTCGCCGGCCGCGATGAAGCTGCGTCAAGTGCCGTCGATCTTCGAGACGCCGAAGGAACGTCCGCAGTTGCGTTACCAGGGCGAGTTCACGCCGCGGCAACAACGGACGCAATAAGCCGAACGCGAACGTCGCCGCCTGCATCGCCCGTCGCCGCGCAGCACGCGGCGACGGCAACCGCGAAGCGGCGGCGCACGACGCAATGTGCGCCATGCGGGCCTCCGATCGGAGGCCCGTTTTTTATCTTCGCCATTTCGTCAAAATCGACGCTCGAGCGGCATGCCGAAACAAAACCGATGCGCGCGTCGCGCGAATACGAATCGACTCGGCGCTCGCCTATTTTCGGAATACGATATTATTTTAAAATATTTAACAATTATTCTTGCGACGGGTGAATCGAATCTCCCCGCCACCCTATCGGCCACTCGCTCGAATAACCCCTCTACGCACGCGTCATGGCCCTGACACGCGGCGATGCCGAGCGACGCCGCTCCGCGCGGATCGCACGCTCGACGCTCCGATGCCGGTCTCGCAACTTCATCCGCGCGTAATCTCGAATCGTTCGATCGTTAGAACTCGTTCATCGTGTTTTTTGACGTGCTTTAAACAACGATTAAACCGCCGAGCGCACCGCGTTGATGAGTACGCTAGCGAACTTAACAGATCAAACCGAACTTTGATAATTGCCCCACGACAACGCGAGCATCGAAACATGCCGCCGTGTCGTAGCGAATCCGCTGAACCTGCGCAACCGCATTCGTTCGATCCCGCGCGACGTGCCGCACGACGGCCGCGTCGCAACCGGTCGATACGCGTTGCCTCCGGCTCGGCGCCGTTCGTCGACGATCGACCTGCAATGCTCGACGACGAACGAACGTTGCTATTCATCCAAGAGCATGTTCGGGGGCCGACTGATGACGAAGGCATGGGAAGACAGCGTGGGTCAGGCGTTAGGCGCATCGCGACCTGCGTCGACGATGCGCCGGATACGAAGATGAGTCGACCATCGGGCGTCGCGAGCGGATCGGTGCACGATGCATCGATCCGCTCGCCGCGACGAGCGATGGTCGAAGACCGGATTGATTTGCAGCGCTTCACGAACGGCGTCGCAGATCTGCCCCGCCAGATGGGCCATCTGGCAATTACTTGGAGAAAAGCAATGCAAGAACTCAACCAACAAGAGATCGATCTCGTCGGCGGCGCAACGGTGGGCGGCGGCCTGATCGGCGGCCTCACGGGCCTGATCGGCGCTTACGGCGGCGCGCTGTACGACCTCGGCGCAAACCTGACGAACGATCTCGTTGGCTTCGCGACGGGCGTGGTCCAGATCGGCGAAACGCTCGTCGGCGGCACGCTCGCCAACATCGCGAGCATCATCACCGGCCCGTCCGCGTAATAGCGGCGCACCGATGATCAATTGAGCGCCGACGGACACTTCTCTCCTTCTCTCGGCCGCTCGATGGATTTTCCAGCCACCTGCACATCATTCGGAGATTCACAATGCAAGAACTCAATCACCAAGAAATCGCCATGGTCGGCGGCGCATCGCTGCTGACCAACCTGGTCAGCGCCATCGGCAACGAAGTGCTGCTGCTCGGTCAGTCGGCCTACAACTTCGGTGGGAACCTGACGGACAGCGCAGGCGCGATCCTGACGCACACGGTCGACGGCATCGCCGGCGCGCTGACCAGCACGGTCGGCATCATCCAAGGCGTGCTGACGGGCAGCTGATCGCGTCTCGACGCGACGACTATCGAAGCGACGACGACGAACGATTCACAGTCGTCGACCACTTGATTAGTCATGCTTAGTGCGTGCCCGGTCCCGTCACCGGGCACGCAGTCCGAACGCCCTCACATCGCGCCCGGCGCGATACGTCACGCGCAACGCACACGCGATCCGCAGCCAACGGCAATCGCACCCGCCCCTCTCATCGCCCATCCGCTCGAATCATCGCGCACGTTGGGGGAAAGACTTCAAAGATGGTCAAAACGTAGGCCAACGCGCTTTCCTGTTCGGCCCCGCTCCGATAACTTCTGATGCGACGCCACCGAATTTCGAATCGCCCGCATCCGAGGCCAGGGCCGCGCGCTTCAGCGAGCGACCGCTGCGGACGATTCGCCGATATCACGCCGAGCACCGCATCGCTTTGCGGCTTCGTTCGCCGCGAGATCGTGACGACATCCATGACGAGCTAGACATGCACGACCCGACTCGAGCACGACTCGAAGCCACCACGCGCGGCAACCGCCCACTCGACGCGAAACGCACGCCCATTTGCCGCGGCGCTCGAGCGGCATGACGCCGCCGCGACGCAACTTCGCGCCGACCTACACGCTACTTTCGGCAGTCCTTTCATGACGCCCAATACTCCACTCTTTCGTACCGCCGCACAGGAAGCGCAGCGCACGCAGACACTCGGCGAGATCGTGCTGATTCGCCCCGTGACGTTCGCCGTGCTCGCGACCGCCGCCGCGAGCATGGCGCTCGGCGTGATCCTTCTCTTCACGTTCGGCACCTATACGCGCCGCACGACGGTTGACGGCGTGCTCACGCCGGATACGGGCCTCGTCAAAGTCTATGCGCAGCAGACAGGCGTCGTGTTGAAGAAGAACGTCGTCGAGGGGCAGCACGTCACGCGCGGACAGGTGCTCTACACGGTGTCCACCGATCTGCAAAGCGCGGCCGCCGGGCAGACTCAGGCGGCGCTCATCGAACAGGCGCAGCAACGCAAGACATCGCTGCAGCAGGAGCTCGACAAGACCAGGAGGCTGCAGCAGGACGAGCGCGACACGCTGCAATCGAAGATCGCGAGCCTGCGCGCGGAACTCTCGGGCATCGACGATCAGATTGCCGCGCAACGCACGCGCGCGTCGATCGCGGCGGATGCGGCGTCGCGCTACGCCGGCCTGCTGGCGCAGGACTATATCTCGAAGGATCAGGCGCAGCAGCGCCAGGCGGATCTGCTCGATCAGCGTTCGAAGCTGAACAGCCTGATGCGCGATCGCGCGAGCACCGCGCAGACGCTGAAGGAAGCGCTCAACGATATGTCGGGGCTGTCGCTCAAGCAGCAGAACCAGTTGTCGCAAATCGATCGCAGCGTGATCGACGTCGATCGCACGCTGATCGAAAGCGAAGCGAAGCGCGAGTTCGTCGTCACCGCACCGGAAACGGGCACCGCGACCGCGATGATCGCCGAGCCGGGCCAGACGGCCGACACGTCGCACCCGCTCGCGAGCATCGTGCCGACGAACGCGCACTGGCAGGCGTATCTGTTCGTGCCGAGCGCCGCGGTCGGCTTCATTCATGTCGGCGATCGCGTGCTCGTTCGCTATCAAGCGTACCCGTATCAGAAGTTCGGCCAGTACGAAGCGAGCGTCGTGTCGATCGCGCGCACGGCGCTGTCGGCGGCCGAGCTCGCGACGAGCGGCGGCCCCACCGCGCAAACGGCGAGCGGCACGTACTACCGGATCACGGTCGCGCTGAAGTCGCAAAGCGTGACGGCCTACGGTAAAGCGCAGCCGCTGCAAGCCGGCATGGCGCTGCAAGCCGACGTCCTGCAAGAGCGCCGCCGTCTGTACGAGTGGGTGCTCGAGCCTCTTTACAGCCTGACCGGCAAACTCTGACGCGATCCCAGCCTATGTCACTCCTCGATCGTCTCTCGTTCGGCGTCGGCAGCAAACTGCCGATGCTCCTGCAGACCGAAGCCGCCGAATGCGGCCTCGCGTGCCTCGCGATGGTTGCCGGCTTTCACGGCCATCACGTCGACCTCGCGACGATGCGCAGCCGCTTCCCCGTGTCGCTCAAAGGCGCGGGCCTCGGCCGCGTGATCGACATCGCGCAGCGCCTCGATCTCGGCACGCGCGCGCTGAAGCTCGAACTCGATCAGCTCGGCCAACTGCGCGTGCCCTGCGTGCTGCACTGGAATTTCAACCACTTCGTGGTGCTGAAGGAAGTCAGCGGCAAGCACGTGATCATCCACGATCCGGCGCAGGGCGTGCGCAAGCTGTCGCTCGACGAAGTCTCGCGTTCGTTCACGGGCGTCGCGCTCGAGCTGTGGCCGACGGGCAGCTTCAAGCCGCGCGAGGCGTCGCCCGCCGTGAAGCTGCGCCAACTGCTCGGCCCCGTGTCCGGGCTGTCGCGCTCGCTCGGTCAGATCATCGTGCTCGCGATCGCGCTCGAAGTGTTCACGCTCGTGTCGCCGTTTTTCCTGCAATGGGTGATCGACGAGGTGATCGTCAGCGCCGATCGCGACCTGCTGACCGTGCTCGCGCTCGGCTTCGGCCTGTTGCTGCTGATGCAGCGGGCGACGAGCGCGATCCGCGCGTGGGCGCTGATGTATCTCGGCACGACGCTCAACGTGCAATGGCGCGCCAACGTGTTCACGCACCTGCTGAGCCTGCCCGTTCAGTATTTCGAGCGCCGCCATCTCGGCGACGTCGTCTCGCGCTTCGGCTCGATCGACACGATCCAGCAGACGATGACGACGTCGTTCCTGTCCGCGGTGATCGACGGGCTGATGACGATCGTCACGCTCGCGATGATGTTCGTCTACAGCCGCACACTCGCATTCGTCGCGCTCGGCGCGATGGCGCTGTATGCGCTCTTGCGCTGGCTCTGGTATCGGCCGCTGCGCCGCGCGACGGAGGACCAGATCATTCACACCGCGAAGCAGCAGAGCCACTTTCTCGAAACGGTGCGCGGCGTGAAGACGATCAAGCTGTTCAACCGCCAGACCGAGCGCCGTTCGAGCTGGCTCACGCTGCTCGTCGAGCAGATCAACGCGGGCCTTCACGTGCAGAAACTGCAACTGCTGTATCAGCAGTTGAACGGCCTGCTGTTCGGCATCGAAGGGCTCGTCATCATCTGGCTCGGCGCGCGCCTCGTGATGGACGGCGAATTCACGGTCGGCGTGCTGATGGCGTTCAACGCATACAAAGGGCAGTTCGACAGCCGCGTCGGCAGCCTGATCGACAAGTTCTTCGAAGTGAAGATGCTGCAGCTTCAGGGCGAGCGGCTCTCCGATATCGTATTCGCGAAAAGCGAATCCGATGCGGGCGAGCGGCACGTGCCGGGCGAAGCGGAGAATCTCAGCGCCAGCATCGAAGCCGACAGCCTCATGTTCCGCTACGCCGAAGGCGAGCCGACCGTGCTCGACGGCGTGTCGCTGAAGATCGAGCCGGGGGAATCGGTCGCGCTGATCGGCGCGTCGGGCTGCGGCAAGACGACGCTCGTCAACGTGCTGCTCGGCATCCTCGAGCCGACGGGCGGCAAGATCAAGATCGGCGGCGTCGACGTCGAGCGCCTCGGCCTCGACCGGCTGCGCTCGCTCGTCGGCACCGTGCTGCAGGACGACGTGCTGTTCGCCGGCTCGATCGCCGACAACATCAGCTTCTTCGATCCGGATGCCGATCCGAAGTGGGTCGCCGAATGCGCGCAGCTCGCCGCCGTGCATGCGGACATCGTCGCGATGCCGATGGGCTACAACACGCTCGTCGGCGACATGGGCACGGTGCTGTCGGGCGGGCAGAAGCAGCGCGTGCTGCTCGCGCGCGCGCTCTACAAGCGCCCGAAGATTCTCGTGCTCGACGAGGCGACGAGCCATCTCGATCTGCAGCGCGAACGGCAGGTGAACGCCGCGGTCAGCGCGCTGAAGATGACGCGCGTGATCGTCGCGCACCGTCCGGAGACGATCGCGTCCGCGTCGCGCGTGATCATGCTCGACGCGGGCAAGGTCGCGCTCGACAAGCCGACGGCCGCGCTCGCCGCGGCGCCGAAGCCGGCGGCCGCTCCGGGCACGGCACCCGCTGCGGCGACGGCATCGGCTCCGGCCGCGGCGCCCGCGCCGGCAGCAACGCAACCCGTCACGGGACGATGATCGCGATGAAATCCGCACGCACCCTCGTCACGGCCGGCGTATTCGCGCTCTTCGCGTCGCACGCGGCGCACGCGCAGTGGCTCGATATCTATGGAACCCGAAAGAACGTGTCGGCGTCGCCCGCCGCGCCGATGCTGAAGAACGCCACGTGCCAGCCCGAGCTGGCGAACCGTCCGATCGAACTCGAAGACGCGATGCTCCAGGCGATCTGCGCGAATCCGCAGGCGCGCCAGGCATGGGCGAACGCGCGCGCGCAGGCCGCGCAGGTCGGCGTTAAGGAAGCCGCGTATTTGCCGGCACTGAACGCAACGGCCGGCGTTCAGCGCAACTGGCAATCGACGACTTATGAAGCGAATTTCGGCTCCATCACCGCGAGCGATACGCAAAGGCAAACCCAAACGAGCCGCTACGGCGCGCTGAACCTGAGCTGGGTGCTGTTCGATTTCGGCAAGCGCAGCGCGGCGCTGCGGCAAGCACGCGAGCTGCTCGCCGCCGCCAATGCAACGCAGGACGACACGCTGCAGACGATCCTCTTCAACGCCGCGCAAGCGTATTACACCCTGCGCGACGCGCAGGCGTCGGTCGATGCGGCGCGCACGATCGAACGCGCGGCGCAGGACAGTCTCACCGAATCCAAAGCGAAGCACGACGCCGGCGCGGGCACGCTGAGCGACCAGTTGCAGGCGCAGACGAGCTACCGCCGCGCGGTGCTCGATCGCGTGAGCGCCGAAGGCGACGTGCAGAACGCAGCAGGCACGCTCGCCGTTGCAATGGGGCTCGACGCGAACACGCCGCTGCAAATCGCGCCCGCCGAGGCGGCCGTCAATCGCAACGAATTCGCGGAAGGCGTCGCGCAGTTGATCGACGAAGCGAAGCGGCAGCACCCGAAGCTGGTCGCCGCGCGCGCGAAGCTCGACGCGGCGCGCGCGAACGTCGACGCGGCGCGCGCGCAGGGCCGCCCGACCATCTCGTTGACCGGCAGCCTCAGTCGCAACAGTCCTTCATATCAGCAGCAGTTCGGTATCCAGACCACCGGAAGTCACGGCAGCATGATCGGCGTGCAGGTGACGATCCCGCTCTTCGAGGGTTTCGCGTCCGGCTACCGCGTCGAGACAGCCCAGGCACAGGCCGACGCGCAGGAAGCCGACGTGCAGAACACTGAGCTGAACGTATCGCTCGACGTGTGGAAGAGCTATCAGAGCCTGCAGACCGACACCGCGAATCTCGATAACTCGAAGGACCTGCTCGGCGACGCGCAGCACTCGCTCGACATCGCGCGAGGCCGCTACAAGGCGGGCGTCGGCACGTTCACGGAGCTGCTCAATGCGCAGACAGCGCTCGCCGACGCGCAGAAGCAGCGCGTGCAGGCGCTATCGAAATGGCGCACCGCGCGGCTCAAGCTCGCGGCGAGCCTCGGCAGCATCGGCTTGTGGTCCGCGCATTGAACGAACGTGGCCGCGATGCCGCCGCATGCATGATCGGGATGGCGAAACGATTGCCGAACGAATCGCAGAGCGCGACGACGCGCGCCGCGATTCGGCATCGATCTTGAAAAACGAAAGATTGAAAAACCGCCGCAGGGCTCCGGGCTGACGCGCGGCACATTACATGCGTGTCGCCGCGAGCACGCCGGACGTCACGCGCGCATCACGGTTGACGGTTCTGCGTCGCGGAGGTCGGGCACGCCGGGTCCTTGCCCCAGTGGTTCTCGCACACGCGCCAGCGGCAGAGCTGATCCTCGAAGAAACCGCGCTCGCCGCACGCTTTCACGCGCGCGGCGAGCGACGCATCGGCCGATGCGGACGTCGCCGCCGCTACCGTTTTCGTCGCCGCATTCGCGCTCGATTTCGCCGCGTCGGCGGCCGGCTTCGCCGAATCGGCCGGCTTCGTTCGCGCGACGAGCGCGGCGAGCAGATCGGCATCCGGATCGTCCTTCCCGTTCTTCCCGCTTTTCTTCGCGACGGCCTCGCGTCGCGGCTTCTTCGCCTGCGCGGCTTCGACGGCCTGCGCTTTCTCGCGACGCTTGCGCGCCGCGGCCTCCGCCTTCGCGTGCGCCGCATCTTGCTTCGCAGTGCTGCTCTTCAGCGTGCTCTTCTCGGCGCTCTTCGCCGGCTTCACCGCCGCAATCGCGGCAGCGGCCGTGGCCGCTCCTGCGGCGGCCTCGGTCGCCGACACGTCGGATGCGCCGTTCGCGAGCGCGCGCGACAAACGGCTCTCGCCCGCCGCCGACGCGGCCGGCTTCACGTCGTTCGCGACGCTGTCGTCGTTGACGATCGTCGCGGGCTGCGGCGCCGATGCCTGCGCGATCTGCGTCACGCTCGCGGTCGCAGCATGGCTCGCGGGCGCGGCCGCCGCCACGGGCGCCGACGCGGCGGCCGCGACTTCGCCTTGTTCAGTGGAAGACTGCTGCAATCGCCATGCACCCCACCCGGCTACGGCGACGACTGCGAGCGCGACGAGCGCGATCGGGCCTTTGCGCGAACGCGGTGCGTTTTCGGGCTGGGGGGAGACGCGACCTTCAAGATTCGCGAGAATACGCGAGTTGTTCGCACCGCTTTCTTTGCCGGCATCGGAGGAAAGCAGGCTAGGCGGGGCTTTCGAATTCGAATCGTCCGGCGCGCTCATTCAGTGTCTCGTTGAATCCTGGTTTAATTCGCCGCAATAATATTGTCCCGGCCTTCGCGGAAGCAGGCCTGATTCTAAGATCAAGCATTGCAAATTACAATCGATTCCATATTCCGGGGTTTTCTTTGATTGCCGTCGTTCTAGTCGCATATTTCGCCGTCGCCGTCCTCGCCGCGGCGCTGCTGTTATTACCGGCAGTGCGCGCAACGGTATTCGATTCGGTCGCCCAATTCCACGGCCGAATCAGCCGGCGCGCATCCGATCGCGCCGCCCGTGCGCGCGCGCGTCTCGAGCAATCGGCAAAAATGTCGCGCTCGACTTTAAGCGGCATGCAAAATTTACTAGTGCGGCGGCGCTTGCTGATTGCGACCACGACAGGTATTCTTGCGACGCCTCCATTGATTGCTATCGCGTTACGCGGTCGGCAACTATTCCAATACGACGACACTTTACGCGCGCCGGACGAGAAAATTGCCGCGCTTTTAAAAGGCGAGCAGCTCGTTCCGCCGTTGCCGCTGCCGCCCGAAGTCTTCGCCACTCGCGAGGTCGAGCAGGTCCGGCCCGCGCTGAAGGACGCAAGCCGCGATTGGAATTTGCTCGATACCGATTTCAGAACGCGCCTGTTGCTCGCCTACAAGATCATGCACGAGCGATACGGCTATGAAATGGCGCTGCTCGAAGGCTATCGCAGCCCCGAGCGGCAAAACCGATTGGCGCAAATGGGCGGCAACGTCACCAATGCGGCGGCGTTCCAGAGTTATCACCAATACGGTCTGGCGGCCGACAACGCGTTCCTGCGCGACGGCAAGCTCGTCATCTCGGAAAAAGATCCGTGGGCCATGCGAGGCTATCAGTTGTACGGACAAGTCGCCGAAGAGGTTGGCTTGACCTGGGGTGGCCGATGGAAAATGATGGACCTCGGACACGTCGAATACCATAAGCCCGGCTTCAAGCTCGGGCGCTCGTCCGCTCGATAAAGGACGAGCAGGAAATAATGAGGGCGGCATGGGGCAACCGAACATCGCGACAGGAACACAATCCTGCATTCATTCGATCGGCGCGCGCCGGCCGACGATCGCACCGCGCACGAACGCGCCGTCGCCGGCCTCGCTGCGGCGGCCTTTCCTCTCCCCACATGCATTCGCGACAACGTGACGTCACTCGAAGCCGTCACGCTTGTCGCCGCGGCATGCGCCCACCGCGCGCGCACGCGGACCGCGTCGTCGCCTAATTCGCCTTATTGAATCTGAATCGCACCGGAACCTGAACGTCCTATGCAACGCTTCCTCAACGTGTTGACTCACCCTCGCACGCTCACGATCGTCGGCTTCGCCGCGCTCGCGGCGGTTCTGTTCATCGCGGCCGATGCGCTACAGACCGGCTTCGTGTGGGCGGCCGCCGCGTTCGCCGCCGCGCTCGCGCTGTGGCTCGCGACGAAGCTCTGGCGCCGCTCGCGCGTGCGCCGCGCGAACCGCCAGCTCGGCGACATCCTCGAGCAGCAGGCCGAAACGGGCAAGGTGTCCGCCGCCGCGGCCGAGCCCTCGAAGCCGGCCGATCTCGACGTGCTGCGCCTGCGCCTCTCCGACACGGTGAAGACGATCAAGACGTCGAAGATCGGCCAGGTGTCGGGCGGCTCGGCGCTGTACGAGCTGCCGTGGTACATCGTGATCGGCAATCCGGCCGCCGGCAAGAGCAGCGCCGTCATCAATTCGGGGCTGCAGTTTCCGTTCGCGGACAAGAACAGCGCGGTGATCCACGGGATCGGCGGCACGCGCAACTGCGACTGGTTCTTCACGACGGAAGGCATTCTGCTCGACACAGCGGGCCGCTATTCGGTGCACGAGGAAGACCGCAGCGAATGGCTCGGTTTCCTCGATCTGCTGAAGCGCCATCGTCCGAAGGCGCCGATCAACGGGATCATCGTGACGGCGAGCATCGCCGAGCTGACCGGCAACCGTCCCGAGTTCGCGATCAACCTCGCGAAGAACCTGCGCCAGCGCGTGCAGGAGCTCACCGAGAAGCTCGAAGTGTTCGCGCCCGTCTACGTGATGTTCACGAAGGCCGATCTGATCACGGGCTTCACCGAATTCTTCAGCAGCAGCGACCGCCAGGAATACGACCGCGTGTGGGGCGCGACCCTGCCGTACGAGCCCGACGAGAAGCGCGACGTGGTCGCGCTGTTCGACGAGCGTTTCGAAGAACTGTACGAAGGGCTCAAGGAGATCAGCGTCGCGCAACTGTCGCTCAGCCGCGGCAACAAGCTTTCGCCCGGCCAACTGAGCTTCCCGCTCGAATTCTCGACGATCAAGCCCGCGCTGCGCTCGTTCCTCGCGACGCTGTTCGAGGACAATCCGTTCCAGTACAAGCCGATCTTCCGCGGCTTCTACTTCACGAGCGCGTTGCAGGAAGGCGAAACGAACAGCGCCGCCGCGCAGCGGATCGCGAATCGCTTCGGCCTCGATGCGCAAAGCCTGCCGAAGCCGCACAGCGCGTTCTCGAAGAACGGCTTCTTCCTGCGCGATCTGTTCTCGAAGGTGATCTTCGCGGACCGCCAGACGGTGCGCCAATTCGCGAGCCCGACGAAGACGCGCATGCGCTACGCGACGTTCTTCGGCTTCGTCGCGGCGCTCGCGCTCGCGCTCGGCGGCTGGACGTGGTCGACGATCGGCAACCAGCAGCTCGTGTCGAACGTGCAGGCCGATCTCGACAACGTGACCCGCTTGCAGCAGAACCGCAACGATCTGCAATCGCGCCTTCAGGCGATGGACATTCTCGAAGACCGGATCGAGCAGCTCGAGCAGTTCCGCCGCGACAAGCCATTGTCCGTATCGCTCGGCCTGTATCAGGGCGACCGGCTCGAGCAACACCTGCTGACCGAGTACTACAACGGCGTGCGGCAAATCCTGCTGAACCCGGTGTCGGACAACCTCGCATCGTTCCTGAAGGACGTGAATACGCATCCGGACCAGCTCGCGCCGATGACGCGCGCGCCGGAATCCGGCGCCGTTCAGGCGGGAGCGGGGGCGGCACCGGCGGGCCCGATGGCGGTGTCGGCGAACGCCGCCGCGCCGGGCGCGGCGCCCTCCTCCGCCGTCGCGCAGAATCGGCAGCAAGGCGGGCTCTACAACGACGCGTCGCCGACCAACGTCGAGGACGCATACAACGCGCTGAAGACCTACCTGATGCTGTCCGACAAGCGGCACGTCGAGCAGGCGCACCTGACCGACCAGGTCGCGCGCTTCTGGCGCGGCTGGCTCGAGACGAATCGCGGCAACATGCCGCGCGACGAGATGATCAAGAGCGCGGAGCGGATGATCACGTTCTACCTGTCGCGCGTGTCCGACAACGACTGGCCGATGATCGAGGCGAACCTCGCGCTCGTCGACCAGACCCGCGAGAACCTGCGCCGCGTCGTGCGCGGCATGCCGGCCCGCCAGCGCGTGTATGAAGAGATCAAGGCGCGCGCGTCGACCCGCTTCGCGCCGATGACGATCGCGCGCATCGTCGGCGAAGGCAACACGGGCCTCGTCGCGGGCAGCTACGCGATTCCCGGCACGTTCACGCGCGAGGCGTGGTTCCAGTACGTGCAGCCCGCGATCCGCGACGCCGCGACGAAGGAACTGCAAGCGAAGGACTGGGTGCTGAACACCGCGACGGCCGACGACCTCACGCTCGAGGGCAGCCCCGAGCAGATTCAGAAGACGCTCGTGGCGATGTACAAGACCGAGTACGCGCAGCACTGGCAGAAGTTCATGCAGGGCATCGCGGTGCAGGGCTTCGGCAACTTCACGCAGGCGGTGGACGCGATGAACAAGCTCGGCGACCCGCAGGATTCGCCGATCCGCAAGGTGCTCGAGACCGCGTACGACCAGACGTCGTGGGACAACCCGTCGCTCGCGAACGCGACGATCAAGAAGGCGCAGACGGGCGTCGTGAACTGGGTCAAGCAGTGGTTCACGCGTCAACCGGGCGGGCAGATCGCGGCGAACGTCGACATCAACGGCAATCCCGCCGACGCGCCGATGGGCCCGATCGGCCAGGAGTTCGTCGGGCTCGGCCGGATCGTCGCCACGCACGACGGCACGTCGATGCTCAAGGGCTACATGGATACGCTGTCGAAGGTCCGCACGCGCTTCAACGTGATCAAGAACCAGGGCGACCCCGGCCCCGGCGCGCGCCAGCTGATGCAGCAGACGCTCGACGGCAACGGCTCGGAGCTCGCCGATTCGCTGAAGTTCGTCGACGAGCAGATGCTGACGGGCCTGACCGATTCGCAACGCAAGTCGCTGCGCCCGCTGCTCGTGCGCCCGCTGATGCAGGCGTTCGCGGTCGTGATCCAGCCGGCGAGCGTCGAGGTGAACAAGGTGTGGAACGCGCAGGTCTACCAGCCGTTCCAGGGCTCGCTCGCGAGCAAGTATCCGTTCGCCGCTGGCGCCAAGGTCGAGGCGGGCGCGAGCGAAATCGCGCAGGTGTTCGGCCCCGACGGCTCGATCGCGAAGTTCGTCGGCACGACGCTCGGACCGCTCGCGGTGCGCCGCGGCGACACGCTGTCCGCGCGCACCTGGGGCGACATGGGCCTCGCGCTCACGCCGGACTTCACGAACGGCTTCGCGCGCTGGGTCGCACCGCTCGCGGGCGGCGCGGCAACAAGCGCCGCCGCGTCGTCCGAGCCGCAGACCGTGTTCCAGGTGTTGCCGCAGCCGAGCAGCGGCACGACCGAGTACACGATCGCGATCGACGGCCAGCAGCTGCGCTACCGCAACACGCCGCCGCAATGGACGAACTTCGTGTGGCCGAACCCGCAGGGCTCGCCCGGCGCGACGCTGTCCGCGACGACGTTCGACGGCCGCACGGTGCAGCTCGTCAACGAGCCGGGCCGCTACGGCCTCGAGAAGCTGATCAACTCGGCGCAGCGCAAGCGCCGCCCGGACGGCACGTTCGATCTGACGTGGACGC
Source organism: Burkholderia sp. MSMB1498 (assembly GCF_001526245.1). Taxonomy (NCBI): domain Bacteria; kingdom Pseudomonadati; phylum Pseudomonadota; class Betaproteobacteria; order Burkholderiales; family Burkholderiaceae; genus Burkholderia; species Burkholderia sp. MSMB1498. The sequence continues at coordinate 84,894 of NZ_LOYJ01000124.1, read as the reverse complement.
AAGGCAACGTCAGCGTGTCGGTGACGATGCGCATCATCAGCACGTCGCAGCCGACGGGCGGCGGCGGCGACCAGCCGCAGCAGCAGAGCCTGCGCGGCCTGCGCCTGCCGTCGTCGGTCGCCGACGCGAGCGCGGGCGGCGCGCCCAACGCGGCCGCGCAGCCGGGCCCGGGCGTCGTGGCCGCGGCGCCGCAGGCCGCCGTCGCGGCGGCTTCCGCATCGAACGCACAGGGGGCGCAATGACGCAAACGGTCCAGGCTCAGATCGCGTACTTCGGCAAGATCCCGTCGCGCGGCGACTTCGTCAAGAGCGCGCACAATCCGCAGCTTCTGCAGACGCTCGACCACTGGATCGCGCGCGCGATGGAACTCCTCGCCGACGACCCGCGCTGGAAGATCGTCTACGAAAGCGCGAAGCCGATGCACTTCGCGTTCCTCGGCTCGAAGAGCCGGCTCGCGATCGCGGGCCACATGATCGCGAGTCACGACGCGTCGAACCGGCGCTTCCCGTTCCTCGCGGCAACGGCGCTCGAAGTCGAGCGGCCGCTCACGTTCCTCGCGCGCAGCCCGCTCGCGTTCGCGCGGCTCTGGTCGCGCGCCGCCGCGCAGATGCAGTCGCTCCTCGGCCCGCAGGAGCCGCCCGGCGCGCTGCAGGTGCTCGGCGACACGCAGGTTCCGATCGACACGGGCGGCCCCGGCAGCGCGCACGACGGCACGTTCAACGATTTCGTCGAGCACCAGACCCTGTACGGCCTCGAGCAGATGCTGCTCGCGAGCGGCCACCCGGTGAAGCTGCGCGGCGCGATGCTCGCGCTCGGCTCGCTGCTGCGCCCGGTGATGCAAAGCGGCACGTCGCACATCGAGCGCGGGCTCACGCTGCCGCTGCCGACCGATCCGTTCTACCGGAGCCTCGTCGCCGCGTTCTGGCTCGAGCTCGTCGCGCCGTTCGTGTCGCGCGCCGACTTCGAGCTCGCGATCTTCATCGGCACGATCGCCGAGCGCGAACGGCTCATCATCGGCTTCAACGGCGCATCCGCGAAAACCCTGCACAGCGTGGTCGATCCGCAGACTTACGCCGAACACAACATCGACATCGACGATCCGGAATGGATCGACGCACATGCGCAAAACGACCATGGGATCAGCAAGCTCGTCAGTTATCTCGAACAATCGCAACTGTCGCTGCGCGTGTGCATCGACACGTTCCATGAAGCGTTCATCGGAGCGTGACGCAATGACGAAGCCGCTCGCCTCCTCCCGCTTCAGGCTCGCGCTCGCCGCGCTCATGCTCGGCGGCGCGCTCAACGGCGCGGCGCTCGCCGACAACGTCGGCCCCGCGACCGTCACGCCGATCGACGCGGGCGGCGTGCCCGTACGATCGACGCCGCTCGCCGCACCCGCCATCGCCGCGGCAAGCGGCGCGGGCGGCGGCGCGACCGTGTCGTCGCCGCCGCCCGCGAACGCGGCGCCAGGTCAGGTCGTCGCGGGCGGCAAGGTCGCCGACGAAGCGACGAAGGCCGCCGTGCTGCAGCGCCTGCGCGACGCCTACGGCGCCGCGAACGTCGTCGACCAGATCGAAGTCGGCGACGTCGCAACGCCGCCGAACTGGTCCGCGAACGTGCAGAAGCTGATCGGCCCGCAACTGAAACAGATCAGCAAAGGACAGCTGAAGATCGACGGCACGCAGATCGACGTGAAGGGCGAAGTCCACAACGAGGCGCAGCGTCAGCAGCTCGCGAGCGACATGGCGAACGCGCTGAACCCGACCTACACGATCAAGAACGGGCTGCGCGTGAGCGCATCCGAGCAGGGCCTGCTCGACCAGACGCTCGCGAACCGCACGATCGAGTTCGAGACCGGCAGCGCGACGCTCACGCCGCAGGGCCGCGCGATCCTCGATCAGATGGCGAGCGCGCTCGCGAAGATGACGAACCGCACGGTCGAGATCATCGGCCACACCGACAACTCGGGCAACCGCGCGTCGAACATCGCGCTCAGCCAGGCGCGCGCGGACGCGGTGAAGGGCTACCTGGTGACGAAGGGCATCGCGTCGCAGCAACTGACGACGACGGGCGTCGGCCCCGATCAGCCGATCGCGTCGAACGACACGAGCGACGGCCGCGCGCGCAACCGCCGGATCGAATTCCGCGCGGGGCAGTAAGCGGCGCGGGCGCGAACGGCGGCGGGCGAAGCGCTCGCCATGTGATCCATGTGATGGTACGGGCGTTACGGCAGCACGCGGCACGCGGCACGCGGCACGCGGCACGGCACAATGAAAAAGCGACGGACGGCCCTTTCGAGCCTCCCGTCGCTTTTTCTTTTGCGGGCCGGCTTTTCGCGCGCCGGCCCGCGCTCACGCGTTGTCGTCCGGCTTCAGCCCGAGCAGCTCGCGAATGTGCGCGAGCGAGCCGTCGTCCTTGACGACCGACGCGAGCCACTGATGCAGCGGCATGTCCGCCCACTCGGCGGCCTTGTCGGCGAGATACGCAACCGGGCTGTGCGGCTCCGTCCCACGGAAATACTTCGCGACCGCGCGCAGTTGCTCGACCGCCTGCGCGCGATTCTGAATGCCGGCGATCACGATCGGCGCGGGCGCTGACGGCGCATGTCTCTGCACGTGCTCCTCCTGGGAAAGCGGCGTCCTGAAGCTCGGCTCCGCGCGCTCGGGCGGCGCGCCCGGCGCATTCTGCGCGCCGGCCTGCGGCTGCGCGTCGGCCGAGTAGCCCTGCTCTTTCGCGAAGCGCTCGGCGAGCCGGTAGACCGTTTCGTACGCGTCGCGCGCCTGCCTGAAGCTCGGCGCCGCCTCGCCCGCGCGCTGGTCGAGCTCCTGCTCGAGCGCGTCGAGCGCCGTCCGGAACGCGTTCAGCTCGCCGAGCAGGCGCGCATAGAACGCGACGGACGTCATCCGCTTGGACGCCTCGATCTGCTCGACCGACGGCTTGCCGCGCGCGATCTCGTCCGCCTGCTCGGGGTCGCGCCGGATCGCCTGCACGACGTGCTGCGCGACGTCCCAGTCGAGCTCGCTGAACGCGTTCGACGCGCCGTCGGTGAGCGGCACCGCGCGCAGCAGATCGGCGGTGCGCCCGGCGAGCCACGCGACGTTGCCGAGCCGGTATTCGGCGTCGTCGCCGTCCGGCAGCGGATGCACGTGATCCCAGAATTGCCGGCAAAGGCTCGCCAGCAGCTCGTAGCCCTGCGTGAGCCCGCCGATGCCGTCCTCGAGCGCGAGCGCCTCGGTCAGCCACACCGCGAGCCGCAGGTCCTTGGTGCGTTCGCGCAACAGCGCGCTCGATTGCTCGACGACGAAGCCCCAGTCCGCTTCCTTGATGTCGGTGATCCACTCGCCCTGGTCGAGCGACGGATCGTCGAACTTGCGCGCGTGCTGGATCGCGTCGAATTCGGCGGAGAACAGGAGATCGTCGCCGCACGGCGACGCTTCGCTGATCGGCGTCAGCAGCTCGGTGAGGTTGATCGGCATGGTCGAATGCTATGTCAGTGCGTTGCGGCGTCCATCGTTGCTTGAAGACACGCGCGGCGCGTGACGCGCGCGCCGCGCGGCGGCCTTACTCGACCGCGTACTCGAATTCGCCCGTCTCGGCCGCGCGCGCGGCGATGCGCGCGATCGCTTCGCCGTCGGCGATCCGCGACAGCACGTGCTCGGCGATCTCCGGCAGCAGCGTGCCGTTCAGAATGTGATCGACGTTGCGCGCGCCCGAATCGACTTCGGTGCAGCGCGCGAGCACGGCGTCGACGAGCGACTCGTCCCACTCGAACGCGGCCTTGTGGTTCGCCTCGATCCGGCCGCGGATGCGTTCGAGCTTCAGCTCGATGATCTCGGCGAGCACGTCGTCGGAAATCGGATAGTACGGAATCACCTTCATCCGGCCAAGGAACGCGGGCTTGAACGTCTTGTAGAGCTGCGGGCGCAGCGTCTCGGCGAGCGCCTCGGCGTCGGGCAACTCCTCCGGCGTCTTGTTCAGGCACGCCTGCATCACCGCCGACGAGCCGACGTTCGACGTCAGGATGATCAGCGTGTTGCGGAAGTCGATCTCGCGCCCTTCGGCGTCGTCCATCGCGCCCTTGTCGAACACCTGGAAGAACATTTCGAGCACGTCCGGATGCGCCTTCTCGACTTCGTCGAGCAGCACGACCGAATACGGATTGCGGCGCACCGCTTCCGTCAGCACGCCGCCCTCGCCATAGCCGACGTAACCGGGCGGCGAGCCCTTCAGGCCCGACACGCTGTGCGCCTCCTGATACTCGCTCATGTTGATCGTGATCATCTTGCGCTCGCCGCCGTACAGCACGTCGGCGAGCGCGAGCGCGGTCTCGGTCTTGCCGACGCCCGACGGCCCGACGAACAGGAACACGCCGCGCGGCTTGTTCGGGTCCTCGAGGTTCGCGGTCGCGGTGCGCACGCGCTGCGCGATCGCGTCGAGCGCGTGGTCCTGGCCGATCACGCGCGCGCCGATCAGATCGCGCAGATTGAGCACGGTCTCGATTTCGTCCTTCACCATCCGGCCGAGCGGAACGCCCGTCCAAGACGCGACGATTTCCGCGACGACATGCCCATCGACCTGCAGCGGCACCATCGGCTGGTTGCCCTGCAGCGCGCGCAACGCATCGACGCGCCCGGCGAGCTTCGCGCGCGTCGCGTCGGCGTCCGCCGGCTTGCCGTCGGCGGACGGCTCGCGCGCGGCGTCGAGCTCGGCGCGCAATGCGCCGATTTCGGCGACGAGCGCGCGCTCCTCTTCGTAGCGCGCCTCGTCATCGGCGAGCGCCGTCGAATCGGCGTCGCGCTCGTCGCGCAGCGCGGCGAGGCGCTCGTCGTGCGCGGCGCCGCTCGCGGCTTCGCGCTCGAGCGCCGCGATCTCCGCATCGATCCGCTCGATGCGCTTCTTCGTGTCGTCGATCGCGGCGGGCGTCGCGCTGTGCGCGAGCGCGACCTTCGCGCATGCGGTGTCGAGCACGCTGATCGCCTTGTCCGGCAACTGGCGGCCGCTGATGTAGCGATGCGACAACCGCACCGCCTCGGTGATCGCGTCGTCGAGAATGCGCACGTTGAAGTGCTTCTCCATCAGCCCCGCCATCCCGCGCAGCATCGCGGCGGCGAGCGGCTCGCTTGGCTCCTCGATCTTCACGACCTGGAATCGCCGCGCGAGCGCCGCATCCTTTTCGAAGTACTTCTTGTATTCGCTCCATGTCGTCGCCGCGATCGTGCGCAGCTCGCCGCGCGCAAGCGCCGGCTTCAGGAGATTCGCCGCGTCGTTCTGGCCTGCCTGCCCGCCCGCGCCGATGATCGTGTGCGCTTCGTCGATGAAGAGGATGATCGGGTGCGCGCTCTTCTTCACCTCGTCGATCACGCTCTTCAGGCGATTCTCGAACTCGCCCTTCACGCTCGCGCCCGCCTGCAGCAGGCCCATGTCGAGCACGTGCAGCGCGACGCCGGAGAGCGGCGGCGGCACGTCGTCGGCCGCGATGCGCAGCGCGAGCCCTTCGACCACGGCCGTCTTGCCGACACCCGCCTCGCCCGTCATGATCGGATTGTTCTGCCGGCGGCGCATCAGGATGTCGATCGCCTGGCGGATTTCCGCATCGCGGCCGATCACGGGGTCGATCTTGCCTTCGCGCGCGCGCTGCGTGAGGTTCGTCGTGTACGTGTCGAGCGCCGGCGTCTTCGACGGGCCGCGCGGCGCGTTCGCCGCCGCGCCGTCGGGCACCGCGACTTCGGCCTCCGCGTGCCGCGGCTCGGCTTCGGGCGAGCCCGCCGTGATCTCGTCGAACTTGTGCTTCAGGTCGTCGACGCGCACGCGCGCGAACTGGGACGACATCCGCTGCGCGAACTGCGCGAGATCGGGCCCCGTCAGCAACGCGAGCAGCAGGTGGGTCGAACGAATCCGGCCGATCTGCGAATCGAGCGACGCGATCAGCCACGCCTGCTCGAACAGCTCCGTCAGATGCACCGAGAACACCGGCGTACGCGTGTTGCCTGTCTTCAGTCCGTCGAGCTCGCGCTCGAGATCCGCGCGCAGCGCGTGCGGATCGACGCCGCTCGCGCGCAGCACGAGCGGCACGTCGCCGGTCGATTCGTCGAGCAGCGCGAGAAACAGGTGTTCGAGATCCACTTCATAGTGACCGCGCGCGAAACAGTGGCTGGCGGCGCGCTCGGCGGCCTTCCGGCACACCGGATTCAGTTTCGCGATCAGGGTCTTCAGGGGCGTGCTCATCGGTTACGGTCCACTCAGGTTCGATCGTTGTTATCAATGAATAACGTGCAGCTCGTAGCGCGCGTCGGCGCGATCGCGCTCGGCTTCTCGCGTGCAGAGGAACGCGTCCCAGCCGAGCCGCGCGCCCGCGCCGAGGATGCTCGCGCCGACTTCCGTGCGGCGCAGCACGAGCGACACCTCGTATTCGAGCGTCACGCCGGCGAGCAGCGTCAGCATCCGCTCGAGCGCGACCGCGCGCTCCTCGCCGGGCAGGAACGCTTCGTAGTCGCGTTTCGACAGCGGGCCGACGACGAGCCGCGCGCGCATGTCGCGCTGCCACACGCGTTCGCCGACGAGCGCCGTCGCGCCGAGCGTCACGTTCACGTCGCCGAGCACGCTCAACTGATCGTGCGGCACGTCGTACCACTTGCCGACGAACTGCTCGATGCGGATCGGCACGCGGAAATACTCGGACAGCGTGCGCTGCAGATACGCGGCCGACACGGGCCGATGCCGCGCGGCGAGCGCATAGCCCGCGATCGCCTCGTCGAGCAGCGCGCCGCGGCCTTCCTGCACGGTCGAGCGCGCATCGTCGTTCGCGACGCCCGCGAGCGCGAGCAGCAGCGGCAAATAGCGCTCGTCGCGGTCGAGCTCGTAATGCAGCGGCAGCCGGTATTTCTTCCAGGCCGCATAGAACAACGCGGTCGCGCGGTTCGAGAAGACGTCGAAGAACGCACGCGCCGCGTGATCGCGCTTCAACTGCTCGCGCGCGATGATCTGCTCGGTGTAATGCAGCGGCAGCGCGCCCTGGCCGCCCAGCAGCCCGAAGAACGCCGGCGTGAGCTCGACGCGCGACAGCGCGCCCGCCGCGAGCGCCGCGTTGCGCTGCGCATCGTCCTTCAGCGCGTCGCCCGCTTCGTCGTACGACTGCGCGCGCTCGATCTCGCTTGGCGGAAAACCGAGCGACAGCGTGTTTCGAAAACCGATCCGGCGCGCGACGATCTCGCCCGGCCGGCTCGCCGCATGGCGCTGCGGATCGCGCTTCGCGAACCAGGTCTCGAGCAGCCGCACCGCCTGAAAAAACTCGAAGCGATGCGGCTCGTCGAGCAGCCGCTCGACTACGCCAGGATCGATTCGCCGCTGCGCGGTTCGCATCGCATGATCTCCTCGCCGGTGCGCTTCGACACGACGATCAGTTGAACAAAGCTGTTGAGGTGCACGTACAGCCCGAAGAATGCATCGATCATCCGCACGAACGTCGCGAGGCTCGAGCCGACGAAATGCTCGTCGTCGATCGTGAGCCGAATCTCGACGCCGCGCACGAACGTCGCGAACGGCTTGCCGGGCAGCCACTGCACGGCGCTCTTCTGCTCAATGCCGACGATCCCGTCGATGTGGCGCGTCGACACCGCGGATCGCCTCAGATCGTACAGCACGAGCACTTCCTTCAACGCGGCGAGCCCTTCGTCGGCGAGCGACACGTGATTGAGCGCCAGATGCGACACGAGACGCCAGTGCGCGGCGCGGCCGCGCTCGAAGCGCGCGCTCGGCGTGGGCCGTCGCAGCAGCGCGACCGGGCCCGGCTGCTCGCCGCCGTCGATGAAGAGATCGCCGCCGTCGAGCCCCGTCGCGAGCGAGGCCGGCAAGTCGCGGTTCGTGCAGGTGAGCTCGAGGCTCAGCGTGTCGGTCTGCGGCGCGCCGGGCTCGAAATCGATGTCGACGACCGAAATCTCGGTCTCATAGCCGGGGCTCTTGCGCGCGACGCCGTCGTTGCGGCGCGCGAACCAGTAGTGGCCGGCCTGCGCGGCCTCGCCGTGATGCAGCGAATAGAACGGCCGGAATTCGACAACCGTTTCGCGATCCGCGCGCTGCCGCACGAGATGCACGGAATCGATCGAATACACCTCATACGCGAACGCGCGGCGCGCATCGCCGATCACCGGATACGACACCGCCTGATGGCTGATCCGGATCGGCTCTCCGTGCTGCCGGAACAGGTTGACGACCGGCGTGCAAAACAGCCGCAAGTGGCTCGCGGTCAGCAGATCGAGCAGCCGCGCGACATGCGAATCGCTGCGCACGTCGCGCAGCACGACATGCAGCGTCAGTTGCCGGCAACCGCCCGCGCGGCGCGTCAGCGCGCCCAGGTCGAAGTCGACGAAATTGAATTTGTCCGGGAATGCGAAGTATTCGGTCAGCAGACGATACGCCGGATGCGAACGTGCCGGATAGTCGATCAGCGCGTCGGCCTCGTCGAAACCCGCGTGCTCGTACGGCGCCTTGTCGAGCGCAATCCAGCGGCCGCTGCGCTCGGGCTCGACGTAGAACGCGAGCGCGTGCGCGAACAGGCAATCGGCAAGCGCGGCGACGAACGACTGCTCGCCGTGCAGATGCGCGCGCAGCGTGCCGAGCTTCAGCGCGGCGAGATCGAGCTGCGGCGACGTCGATTCGAACGCAATCGAGATCACGCCCGTCGCGTTGCCGGGCAGCAGCGTCGTGACGGGCGCCGCGGCGATCGATCCGTAGCGCGCGTCGGCGAGCCTGATCGGCGCAAGCGTTACGTCGTACGCGGTGCGAAAGCGGCATTGCACGCCGCGAATCGCGCGGCTCCTCAGCTCGGTGCCGCGCTCGACGACATGCGGCCCGGCCAGTTCGGCGAACGACTGCGGCGCACCGAACTGCGCGATCGAGCACGACGGGAACGGCCGCAGATAATGCGGATAGAGGACTTCGACGAGCGCTTCGGTGAATTCGGGATACTCATCGTCGAGCTTCTTGTTGATCCGCGCGCCGAGGAGCGCGAACGATTCGATCATCCGCTCGACGTGCGGGTCCTCGCAATGCTCGCCCGTCTGCGACAGGTGCGCGGCGATCTTCGGGTACCGGTTCGCGAATTCGAGCGAATAGCGCCGCAGAAACGACAGTTCGCGCTCGTAATACGGCAACAACTCTTCCATCGACGATCCCCGAAACCTGACGCCCTCTTGCCGGGCGTCTCACTGCCGCGCGGCGCCCGGCGGCTCACGCGACACGGCTCAAACCTTGGCGGCGCGCGAACGCGTCACCGAATATTGCAACGTCGACGGCTGCAGCATCGCATCGAAGGTCACCGGCTCCTCGGCGGGATGCACGACGAGCAGCGCCTGGATCGCGAAGTAGAGCGCGTTCGTCGACTGCTCGTTCAGCTCGAACGTCACCGACACCTGCTGCAGCCTCGGCTCGTGCCGCGTGATCGCCTGCTGAATCGACTTGCAGATGAACGTGCGGTCGTAGTGGCTCGCGAGGCTCAGGCCGGCGAAATCGTTCAGCCCGTAGGTCAACACCGAACGCTGGCATTCCGGCAGCGCGGCGAGGTCTTCTTCGGTCAGCGCGATGCGCGTGTTGAGGATCGCCTCGACGTCGCGCGCGACCGTGTTCTTCAGTTCTTCCAGCGACAATTGCCGCATTGCGGCGGGTGCCGGCACATGCGGTTCGTCGTCGAACAGCTTGTCGAGGAAGCTCGGTTCGAAGCGTTTCATCGGGCTCCACGCAAAACGAGAACGGGGCACGCGCCGTGCCCCGTTCCCGCATCGAACTTAGACCGCGTAGGTCTTGTCGTTCTTCGTGAGGCTCCAGGCGCCCTGCGTGTTGCCGCCCTGGTTGCCGCCGATCTTCTGCTGGGTCTGCTTCCACTGCACCGCCGCATACTTCAGCGAGAAGGTCTCGATCGGCAGGCCCTCGTTATGCACGCTCGGCGCGATGCTCGAGATGATCACGTACTTCAGCTTGATCTCGAGATACTTCACGCGCTCGCCTTCGCCGTCCGCGCGCAGAAAATCGATCGTCACTTCGTCGAACGTCGTGCCGCCCGACGCGTGCTGATACAGCAGCGGGCTCGACGAATCGATTTCCTTCGTGAACACCATGTCGCCGTGCTCGCAGCGCGTCGACGTGTGGCCGCCCGCGGTCGAAGCGGTTGCCGAACGCGGCTGAACGATCGAGTGATCCCAGGATTTCAGTTCGATCCAGCCGGCGTGGTCCTTGTCCGCGGACTCGCCCTTGATGGCCGGATTACCGAACTTCAGATGCATGTGTAACATGGTCTTTCGACTCCCCAAAGAGGTGGTTTTAACGTCCTACCCAGGCGGCCCGCCCGGGCGATCTCAGCTCGCTTATGAATTTGCCGGTTTGGGCAAGTCAGCGACAAGGCGCAGAGAAATCGACAATTCGTCGAGCTGGAAGTGCGGACGCAGAAACGCGACCGAACGATACGCACCCGGCTTGCCCGGAATCTCTGACACTTGTACGGAGGCTTCGCGCAGCGGGAACTGCGCCTTCTGTTCCTGGGTCGCGTCGTCGTCGAGCAACACGTACTGCGAGATCCAGCGATTGAGGAACGTCTCGACGTTCTGCGCGGACGCGAAGCTGCCGATCTTGTCGCGCATCATCGCCTTCAGATAATGCGCGATGCGCGATACCGAGAAGATGTACTGCAGCTGAGCGGACAGGACGGCGTTCGCATTGGCGCTGTCGGTGCTGTATTTCTTTGGTTTCTGCACCGACTGCGCGGCGAAGAACGCGGCGTAATCGGAATTCTTGCAATGCACGAGCGGGATGAAGCCGAGGTCGCTCAGCTCCTTCTCGCGGCGGTCGGTGATCGCGATTTCGGTCGGGCACTTGAGCGCGATTTCGCCATCGTCCGTCTTGAACGTATGCGTCGGCAGATCCTCGACCAGGCCGCCGCCCTCGACGCCGCGAATCGCCGCGCACCAGCCGAAGTCGTCGAACGCGGCCGTCAGGCGCGCCGCGAACGCCCAGGAGGCGTTGCACCACAGGTACTTGTCGTGATCGGTGCCGTCGACGTCCTCGACGAAGTTGAAGCTCTCCGCGATCGCGCCGTCCTTCGGATTGAACGGCAGGCGGCCGAGGAAACGCGGCAGCGTGAGGCCGACGTAGCGCGAATCCTCGGAATCGCGGAACGACTTCCACTTCGCGTACTCGACGGTGTCGAACACCTTGCCGAGATCGCGCGGCTTGCCGAGATCCGCGAACGACTCGAGGCCGAGCAGCTCGGGCGCCGCCGACGCGACGAACGGCGCGTGCGCGGCCGCCGCGACGTGCGACATCTGCTCGATGAAATACTGGTCTTCCGGCTGGCGCGAGATCTCGTAGTCGCCCACCAGCACGCCGAACGGCGAGCCGCCGAACGTGCCGAACTCTTCTTCGTACACCTTCTTGAAGAGCGCGCTCTGATCGAACTCGGTCGCGTTCTTGAAGTCGCGCACGAGATCGCGCTTCGGCGCGTGCAGTGCCTTGATCTTGATCGTCGAGCCGGTGTTGCTTTCCTTCACCAGATAATCGAGCCCGCGCCACGTGCTCTCGAGACGCTGGAACTCGGCCGCATGCATCACGGCCGAGAGCTGCGACGAGATCAGGCGGTCGAGCTCCGCGACGCGCGCGTCGATCGTCGCCGACAGGTTGTCCGATACGACCACCGTGCCGTCGAGCACCTGATTGACGAGCTCGCCGATCAGGTCCTTCGCGCGCGCATGCTCGGATTCGGATTTCGCAACCTTGCTCTTCTCGACGATCTCGTCGAGCAGCGTGGATTCCGTGCCGGCTTGAGCGCCGGTCGATTGGGCCGCAGCCGTTTGCTGGTTCATATCGCCACCCCGTTACTCATTCGCCCTGCTTATCGCCGCCGTCCGCGCTCTTCTTCAGCGCTTCGAGCTGCTGCGTGTTCGACAGCACCTCGCTCAGCAGATCTTCGAGCTTGTCGTTGCCGGCGAGCTTGTTGCGCAAGTCGGCGAGCTTCGAGCGCGCCTCGAGCAGGCGGCGCAGCGGCTCGACCTGCCCGACGACCTCGTCCGGATTGAAATCGTTGATCGATCGAAACTTCAGATCGACCGCGAACTTGCCGCCCGCGTCGCTCAGGCGGTTCTCCACCTGGAACGTCGCGCGCGGCTCGATCGCCTTCATCACGTCGTCGAAGTTGTCGCGGTCGATGTTGACGAACTTGCGATCGCGCAGCTTCGGCTGCTCGACTTCCGACTGCCCGGCCAGATCGCCGACGACCCCGACGACGAACGGCAGTTCCTTGATCTCGATCGCGTCGCCCCGTTCGACTTCGTACGTCAGTTGGACGCGGGGCGGCCGCACTTTCTGCAAGCGCTTTTGAATGCTTTCTTTCTTCGCCATCGACGGCTCCCGTTTGGTGTGTGGATCGAGCGCGGCGGCTTAACGCAGCGCGCTGAACGGATCGCCGCCCGCCGCCTTGGCGGGCGCCGACGTGGTGGCAGGAGGCGCGACGGGCGCGGCGGGGGCGGCGGGCGCCGTGGGCGCTGCCGCCGTCGCGTTCTCGACCGGCGCGGCCTCGTGCACGGGCTTCGCGCGGCGCACGATACGGCGCTTTTTCACGACGGGCTTCGTCAGCTGCTGCTCGGGCGGGAACAGCGCGGCCTCGCCGAGCGTATCGCGCAACTGCTTCGCGAGCGCTTGCGCGTCCGACTTCGCGTCGCCCGCGAGCGACGAATCCTGACGCAGCTCGCCGAGCGATTCGGTCGCGATGCGCAGGCCCGCAACGGCGAGCACGCTCTTCGCCTGACGGTCGGTCTTGTCGCGCTGCAACGCTTCCTGTGCGGCGACGATCGCCTGACCGTAGTGACCCTGCTGGAACTGGATCTGCGCGATCCGCGACCACGGCTCTTCGCGCGTCGGATCGGATTTCGCGAGTTGCTGGTAGAGACCGATCGCGCGGTCCTGATCGCCTGCCTTCGCCACCGCGTCGGCATCCGCCAACGACTTGTTGAACGCTTCGGCCGTCGGCGGCGTCGGCTGCGACGCGCAACCGGCGATGATGCCGCAGGCCAACACTACCCCAGAAAATTTTGCGAAGAGACGGTCTTTCATCGTTTATATCCCCGGCGCGGGAGTTTTAAATCGTTGAGAATTCGTGATTTTGCTTTGCTACAAGCGCGCGGGTATAGTACCGATCAATTTTTCATAATTCAATGTTCGCGTGAAGGGCGGCCGTTTTAAAAGCCGCGCAGCGCGCCGCCCGACACGGCCGCGCACGCTCGGGGAATCGCACGTGTACCGCTTCCAATGCAATTATTGCCGCAAAGCAATTCTATTTTGCCCATTCAGTGGAAAATTTTTCCGAATGTCGCGGCATTGATCGCGATCCGTCGGGCATTTGAAGAGGCAGAATTTTTGTGCCGCCAAATCGGCAAAGCAACTGATAGTTTTGACAGGGAACGAAGGGCGCCGCGCCCGGAAAAATCGATGAATCCGCTTGTGACTCGTTACGCGCTGCCGCTCGCCGCCTGCATCCTGCTCGGCGGCTGCGCGGCCGCCGTGCCGCTCCTCGGCTCGGCGGGCAGCGCCGCGCTGCAGATGGTGGGCGTCGGCAAGCCCGACGTGCCCGATTCGCAGAAGCCGCCGCGCAATCTCGGCCTGACGCTCTACGCGGCGCCGAACCTCAACGCCGCGAACGACAGCCGCCCGCTCGCGCTCGTCGTGCGCCTCTACGCGCTGAAAGATCCGACGTCGTTCCAGCAGGCGCCGTTCGACAGCTTCACCGATCCGGCGAAGGAAAAGACCGCGCTCGGCGCCGATCTGCTGAGCGTGCGCGAAATCACGCTGATTCCCGGACAGCGCTATAACGCGACCGAAAAGGTGTCGCGCGAAGCGCAGGCGTTCGGCGTCGTCGCACTCTTTCGCGACCCGGCGCTGCAGCGCTGGAAGCTGACTTTCGATCCTGCGAAATCCGAGAAATCCGGCATAATCATCGGCCTGCACAACTGCGCGATGACCGTGACGGGCGGCACCGTCATTCCTTCGCAGCAAGGCATGCCGACCGAGCGGCTCGACTTGCTCTCGTCGGTGAACTGCGGGTGAAATTCGAGATGACATTTAAAAGTCATTTGACAAAGATTAACGATTCGCTCGCCGAATGCGGCGCGAATTAACCGACCAACGGCCCAATCACATTTAAGCGGATTTGACATGAGTTATTCGGCCAAGGTGCTCTGGGGGGAAGGCCTCTTTCTGAGGCCGCAGCACTTTCAGCGGCAGGACGCGTATCACGAGGCGCGCCTCTTCGAATCGATTCAGGCGATCCAGCCGTACAACTGGGGCGCGCGTTCGGTGCGATTCGATCGCGACGCGCTCGGCAGCAACGTACTGCGCGCAAGCGAACTGTCGCTCGTGTTCCCGGACGGCGCGCTCTACTCGGCGCCGCAAGCCGACGAGCTGCCGCCGCCCATCGCGCTCGACACGCTACCCGAGGGCATCAACGAATTCACGTTCTACCTGGCGCTGCACCCGCTGCGCGAGACGGGCTCGAACTACGCGGAGAGCCGCGACGCGGGCTTCGTGTCGCGCTTCGTCAGCGATCGCGCGAGCGTCGCAGACCACTTCACCGATGCAGCCGAAGCCGACATCACGTTCCTGAAGACCAACGTCAAGCTGATTGCGCACAGCGAGCCGCGCGATCAGTTGCTGTCGATTCCGCTCGTGCGCGTGCGCCGCACCGCGACGTCCGGCTTCGAGATCGACGACAGCTTCGTGCCGCCGTGCCTCGCGATCGAGGCGTCGCCGATCCTGCATCAGCGCCTGCGCCAACTGATCGACGCGCTGCAGGCGAAGGTGAACGCGCTGTACGGCTTTCATCGCGAGCCGACGAAGAACATCATCGAATTCCGCTCGGGCGACATCGCCTCGTTCTGGCTGCTGCACACGGCGAGCGCCGCGTTCGCCGCGCTCGCGCACCTGCATCAGCATTCGGCGCTGCATCCGGAGCGGCTGTTCCAGGAGCTGTTGCGCCTCGCCGGCCAACTGATGACGTTTTCGAAGGGCTACGTGCTCGCCGATCTGCCCGCCTATCGGCACGACGATCCGGGCCCCGGCTTCGCGCGCCTCGACACGATCCTGCGCGACCTGCTCGAAACCGTGATCTCGACGCGCTACTTCGCGATCACGCTCGAGGAAGTGCGGCCGTCGTTCCACGTCGGGCGGCTCGATTCCGGCAAGATCGACGACAAGACCGCGTTCTATCTCGCGGTGTCGGCCGACATGCCGTCGGTCGAGCTCGTCGAGGCCGTGCCCGCGCGCTTCAAGGTGGGCGCGCCGGACGACGTCGACAAGCTCGTGCTGTCCGCGATGCCGGGCGTGCGCCTTTCGTACACGCCGCAGGTGCCGCCCGCGATTCCCGTGCGCCCGGGCGCATGCTATTTCGCACTCGATGCGCGCAGCCCGCTCTATGAGCGGATGCTGCAGGCCCAGTCGGCGATGATCTACGCGCCGTCCGGAATCAACGATCTCAAATTTGAACTGATCGCCGTCACGTCATGAGCTACGCGCCCTCCCTCTTCGGCGGCAACACGCCGCCTCCCGCGCCGCAAACGGTGTCGTCGACCGACGCCGGCTTCCAGGCGCGCTCGCTCCTCGATCTGCTGTACGACGGCTTCTTCATGCTGTTCTTGCTGAAGAACGGCCGCGAGCCCGGCAACGCGTCGGAGTTCGGCACGCGCATCCAGGAATTCCTCGGCGATTTCGAGCGCGGCGCGAAGAAGCTCAACATCGCCGCCGACGACGTGTATGCGGCGAAGTTCGCGTTTTGCGCGGCGATCGACGAATCGGTGTTGTCGTCGCAGTTCAAGATCCGCGCGGACTGGGAACGCCGGCCGCTTCAGCTCGTGCTGTTCGGCGAGCAGCTCGCGGGAGAGAAGTTCTATCAGTACCTCGAAGAATGTCGTGCGCAGGGCGCGGCGCGGCTGCAATCGCTCGAGGTGTTCCACATGTGCCTGCTGCTCGGGTTTCAGGGCAAGTACCTGCTCGAAGGACCGGAGAAGCTCGCGTATCTGACCGCGCGGCTCGGCGACGAAATCGCGAACATGAAGGGCAAGCGCGCGCCGTTCGCGCCGCATTGGCCGCTGCCGGACCAGATCTCGCATCGGCTCAAGCGCGAGGTGCCGCTGTGGGCGATCGGAGCGGTGTTCACGCTCGTCGGATTGCTCGCGTTCGTCGGGCTCAATACGTACCTGAAGGGCAGCACGGTGCGAGCGCTCGCGCCTTATTCGCAGGTCATCAAGGTCGGGCCGGAGTCCGCTAATTTGACGATTTCGTTGCCTTGATCGTGGGGAGCCCGGGGGATGCCGGGCTTTTCATTCTGTCGACGCAAGTTCTCGACCATCGATACTGAACGCGTCTTCGAAAGCAACCGCTACCACCAAGGCTCGTACTCCGTGAATCGCCGTTCGACGCGCGCTAACGTGTCGTCGTCTATGATTGAACGATAGCTCGCAGTCGACACTACCCCGACGGCATCGAGCCTCTCCACTACCCGCCGAATCCCCGATTTTCCAGAAGCCGCATGGGGCCGCACGCATAAAGTATCCGCCCATGTCCTTGACGGCGGCCTCGGCTCACGCTTGCTCGGCGATCAGGCTCTGGCGTACGGCGGCTATGCGTGCCCGCTCGACGGCGACATGCTCTCGAGCGTCGGCCAGGCACTGACGCTCGACGAATACGTTTCGCCGGGACATGTTCTCGTGTCGCCCGGCGGCGTGGTCGGCATCGTCGACGAAGCGCTCGCCGCGCTCGGGCTCAAGCGAAATGCGATCGCGCCGACGGCGCACTTTGCCGCGCTGCCCTTTCTGCTCAAAGGACCGCGGACCTTCGCGACCATTCCGGCGCATGCCGCGGCGGCAATCGCGGCCGTGACGGGGCTTCGGCTCGTTGCGAGTCCGGTGAGTCTTTCCTAATATCCGATCGAATTGGATTGGCGGAACAGTTCGATGCGAAACGCGGCGGTCGCGAAAGTACGTGCGGCGGTCACGGAGTGCTTTTTGCACTTCCTGCTGTGTTGAACTGCGCTTCGCTCCGTCCAACACCACCGGAGTCCCAAGCATCGACGCATCAAGCGACATGCATGATGCCGCAACCTCGAGCGGACACCATTAATCCGACAATTATTGGAAATCAAAAGACTCGACGGCAAACGCTTGATCGCACGTCCGGGACAGCCTGCCGGATACGTCGCTGCCTGGCTCGAGTCGCAGGAACCAGCCGTGTATTATAATCCGCCAACATTTTCAACCGCTGGCGTCCGGCAACGAGGCCCGCTCGCCTAGCTCAGAAATACGGGGACCACGTGGTTTTTAGCTCGGCAATATTTCTCTACGTGTTTCTGCCCATCACGCTGGGGCTCTATTGGGCACTGACATACCGGCTTCGCAACATCTGGCTGCTGATTGCAAGCCTGACTTTTTACGCATGGGGCGAGCCAAAATATCTGCTGTTGATGGCGGCATCCATCATCTTCAACTGGATCATCGGCCTCCTTATCGCCCGCGCTAGTTCACGCAAGCTACAGTTCGTGATATTGACATTCGGCGTCACGATCAATCTTCTCGCACTCATCTACTATAAGTATGCATTCTTTTTAACAAGCAATTTAGATAGCCTAATCAATTTCCTACTCGGAAAGCATACCAGCATCGTCGAAACCGTATTGCCCATCGGCATTTCTTTTTTCACCTTTCACTCGATTTCATACATTGTAGACATATATCGGAAGGAAGCAGACGCGCTACGCAACCCTCTTGACATGGGGCTTTATATCTCCCTATTTCCTCAACTGGTTGCCGGGCCGATCATTCGCTATCACGATATAGCCGAGCAGATTTTGCATCGACGCAACACACTCGAGCGCTTCAGTTCGGGAGTCGAGCGTTTCGCGTTCGGACTGGGCAAAAAGGTATTGATCGCAAACGTCCTGGGGCAGGCTGCGGACAGCATCTTCGCCCTTCCGCCGGAGGGCATCTCAACGCCCATGGCATGGTTCGGCATCGTCTGCTACACGCTTCAGATCTACTTTGATTTTTCAGGATATTCCGATATGGCAATCGGGCTCGCCCGAATGTTCGGATTCGAACTCACCGAGAACTTCAATTACCCCTATATCTCAACCTCGGTACGAGAATTCTGGCGCCGGTGGCATATCTCGCTATCCACGTGGTTTCGCGACTACCTTTACATCCCGCTTGGCGGTAACCGCACATCTCCATTGCGCATGCGAATCAATTTGTTCACGGTTTTTCTGCTGTGCGGGCTGTGGCATGGAGCAAGCTGGAACTTTGTCTTCTGGGGCGCGTTCCACGGATCATTGCTTGTGCTGGAACGCACCCGAATCGGTAAATGGCTGGATGCGATGCCGAAATTTGTCGGCTGGATTTACACGATCATGATGGTAATGATTGGCTGGGTGTTCTTTCGGGCGGACAGTTTCTCTTACGCATGCTCTTACGTGGCCGCCATGTTCGGATTTACCAAAGCCAGTTGGTTCACTCCGCAAATTGGCTTCTATTTGAATGCACAGGTTTTTGCAACCATCGCCCTGGGTGCCATCCTGTCGACTCCGCTTGCAATTTCGCTTGCGAGAGATTGGCGCGAACGAAGATTTCCTTCGCATTCGAATGAACCGCTGCCGGCGAACATTCTGGCGTTATCGGCATTCGCACAGAATCCGAATTACGTTTACATTCGCTTGATCGCGGTGCTTGCTATATTGACGATCTGCGCCGCCGAGATGGCCGCCGGAACGTATAACCCGTTCATCTATTTCCGCTTTTGACTTGAGTATGCGCCGCAAGAGACTGGTCAATCTGATCATGGCCGCCGCCTTCGTAGCGGCCATTTCCGTCCCGTTCGTTACCATGTGGTTCAGCGACGGAAAGAACTCGGAGGAACGGAGGCTAGCGACGTTTCCTTCCATGGAGTTCAGCACTCACGGGCTTGAAAGCTTCCCCAAAGACCTCGACGCATACGTTAATGATCGCTTCGGGTTCCGAAATGTCTTCCTCAGCCTGCACAGCTACTTGATGTATAAGGTGTTCCATCTGTCTGGAACACAGCAGGTGATCGCCGGCCACGGCGACTGGCTTTTTATCTCCGACGTGGGAAGCCGCCCGGATATCGAGCGTACGGCTCGATTTTCGGGCACTGAGCTCCGTGATTGGAAGCTGGCTCTTGAGCAGCGTTACACGTGGCTCAAAGATCAAGGTATCGGCTATCGCTTCATGGTCGGCCCTGACAAGAACACGATCTATCCGGAATACCTGCCACGACAGGTGCAAGGGAAAGGGCCGTCCAGACTGCAAGAACTCGAAGGCTATCTTGGAGAGACACCTTATTTCATCAATCCAAGCCAGTCACTGATTGCCCACAAATCGGATGGAAACCCAGATCTCTTCTTCCATACCGATACCCATTGGACCCCGTACGGCGCTTATATTGGATACCGTGATCTCATGCAGTCCATCGGATCACCCCATCCCTATGCGTACGAAAACACGACTTTTATGACTGTGGCGCCCTCGGCTCAATCGGACATTGGAAGCACGGATATGTCGCGAATGATCCGGATTCCTGTCGTGGAAACGACGTATCAGCCGAAGAAGCTCCTTTCGCCCGAATGCACGATCCATCGCCAAGCTCAATGGCCGTTGGGCTTCTCGATGCCGAACTATCCGACGAGCCTTTTCGCGACAACCTGCCCCGGCAAAAGTGGAACTGTGCTGGTATTCAGAGATTCGTACTTCAACTCCGTCATTCCGTATTTTTCGCAGAATTATGGACGAGTCGTGTACGCATGGACCATACCGAACTCCGACATCCTCGCAAAAATGGTGGCTCAGGAAAAACCTGAACTCGTCATTGAAGAACGCGTCGAGCGATCGATGTACGCAGTCCCCAAGCCCGACTTATACGAAACGATCGACAGAATTCATCACGACCGAAAGTTCACCACCACGGAAAGGGATACACATCGCCGAAGCAACGAATTCCTCGGAGCCGACGTCCGCGTCGTCTCGAATGGAGGATCGATCAAATTCCTGGCCGGGGGCCGAATGCTAGCGTCGGCTTCCGGCACTCAAGGGGCCGGCGGCAACATTGACGCCGTGACCACAACGGCAACAGGCATCACATACTCCGGCTGGGCGGCACTTCGAGACGGTGGGCTAGCCGCCGAGTTCATCGTCGCCACCTCGGGAAATCGCGTCATCAACGTCGCACCCTCACAGCAGTTCGAGCGCCGCGACGTCGCCACTCACTACGATTCCGACTTGCTTCTGCGATCGGGCTTTTCCTTCGAGATTCCTAATGACTTTACGCATCCCCAGGTCCGTCTCTATGCAGTGAATGGTAATAAGGCTGCGCCCATCGGCATGCCGATCAATTGAAACGATCGCTCGTTCAAAACTCGGGCGACATTCGAAGTCTTGATTGCCGCTCATTTCTTGATTTCATTGACGACTGCTATCGGAGATTTTGCTTCCCCCGATCTCATTGAACCTCGCATTGCGGTACTTGGCGTCGGTAAGAGGTCCAGCTTTCGTTCCGAATCGGGGGTATGCCATACGCGCAAATTGCGAAACCATCCCCCCTGACCTGCCCGCTTCATTAGGGCCAACGGTCTTCTAGTAAAGCTCCTTTACCAGCCCCTGGAACACGGCAGGAGCATCCGCTGCCCGATGCTTCGCCGCAAACGCCGCAGGCGAAAGGTAATTCGGTGCGTTCCTCGTTGTAGTCCAGGCGTCATGCCGCGATGACCGTCGCGAGCATGCGCGAGGCTCGTGAACCAGTGCTTGTTTAGGCATTCATCGCGGAACTTGCCATTGAACGATTCGATGTACGCATTCTGCGTCGGCTTGCCAGCTTGAATCAATTTCAACGTCACGCCGTTGGGTAGGCCCATTGGGCGAGCGCACGGCTCGTAAACTCGGGTCCCAGGCTCGTTCGCAGCGCTTTGGGATAGCCTCGGAAACGCACTGCACTGCCCAGCACTCGAGCGATATACAAGCCCGAGATGCCGTCGTCCACGACGATATCGACAGCCTCCTTTATGAAATCGTCGACGATGGTCAAACACTTCACACGCCACCCGTTCGAAGTGCGTCCATCACGAAATCGATTGGCCCAACCTCGTTGGATCTATTCGGCAAAGCCGGCTGCGCGCGTTCAATCATCACGCCGTGGCGCAGGCGACGACGCCGCACGGCCAGTCCCGCTTCACGGTATAGGCGGCAATGCACGCGCTTGTGGTTCGCGTGGATGCCCTCGCACTCCACCAGAATGTGTAATCGCCGATAATTGATGCACAAGCGCTGGCGCAAGACGGACTTCGGCACGCCGTCGAGCATCAGCGTATGCGCCTCGGAAGGTGAAGCTCGGCGGCAAGCACTCGCGCGACAAAGCCGGCCGCGTGAAGTACGAGGCGAAGTTTCGGAAGCTGCGCACGGCGCGGTATCTGTGCATCGACGTAGACGACGCGGGGCTCGCGATCGGCTTCGACGAGCGACTGTCGCGCATCGCGCGTGTCCGCCAGGAAGGCCAGAAAACGCCCGCCGAGCCGGGCGGCCCGCTCGCGCAGCATCCGGGTCGCGTCGTGCTTGGTCTCGCCGACGCCGATCGCGAGTTCGTGCGCAATCGGCCGTTACGCTCCGTGAACCGCTGAACCGTTTAACCGCTCGCATCGGCCACTGGTTGAGAAACCGGAATTAAGGGCGCACGGTTACGGTCTGTAACCTTGCTTGCATTCAGCCGACCGTGATTTCGATTCCATCGCCGCCGACTCGCGTTATTCATATGGCGTTACGCCCCTGAATTCCACTTCAGGGAGTCGGGATTGTTTGCTCTGCCTGGTCCATAGTCTGACAGGGAAGACGAGGGCGATTCCGAACCGTCGGGAGATATCCGATTTCTGTTCGTCCTGCGTCCACCAAACCTTCGTCTGTTGAATTATCGAGGACTACAGGTTGCAAGGCACCGGCGGAACGGCTTCAAGAGACGGCCACGGCAGGTGCTGGAAGGCAAACCCATCGCACATATAATATGAATAAACCAAGCAGACCCAATTGCCGATAATGCCGCGGGAACCAATCCGATCCGCGGCTCTTTCCAAGGAGGGACTGAAAGGCCGTTCAGCGTCTTCCAATCGACGCAAGGCTTCTTGTTCCGGCAAGCGTCGCGTCCGTGCAGACCGATTTGCGTGAAGGCTTCGAGGGGATATTGGAGACCATAACGAAAGAGAACTGGGGGCCTCCGTCCTTTTCCGGTCGCTTGCAGCGCGGCCGGCTGGCGCCGCTGGCGATTCTTTGTGGCGGGATGTTCTTCGCGTTGGTCATGACCGCCTTAAGCGCAACGGTACTGTACCAAGGTCGGCTCGACGCAATGGAGCGCGCCCGCGAAACGTCGCGCAACCTCGCGCTGATTGCCGAGCGGGATATCGAACGCAATTTCGAGTTGTATGCCCTGTCCCTAGAGGCGGTGGTCGACGGCATGCGCGACCCGGACATGCTGGCGTTGCCGCCTCGTCTGCGCCGCGAGCTGCTGTTCGATCGGGCTGCAACCGCGAAATATCTCGGCTCCGTGCTGGTGCTGGATGCGGCGGGCAACATCACGATCGACTCGGGCAGCGACGTACCGCGCAAGGGCAACTTTGCCGATCGCAAGTATTTCATCATCCAGCGCGACAATCCGGATGCTGGCTTGTACGTTAGCGCTCCCTATCATTCACGGTTGCGCGGCGGCTCGCCAAGCATCGCGCTGAGCCGGCGCCTGTCGCATCCGGACGGGTCGTTCGCCGGTATCGTACTGATCGCGGTCAATCTCGAGTACTTCCACGCGCTGTTCGCCGGGCTGTCGCTCGGGCCGCACGGAGCCGTGTCCCTGATCGGCACGGACGGCATCATGGTGATGCGCCAGCCGTACGACGTACACACGATAGGGCGCGACATCAGCAAGGCCAGCACGTTCCAGCGTTTCAGGTCGGCACCAGAAGGCAGCTTCTCGGACACGGCGTCGATCGACGGCGTGCGCCGCCTGTACTTCTTCCGAAATTTCCCGCATTTGCCGCTGATCATCATGGTGGCCGAAGCCGAGCAAGACATCTTCGCAGCCTGGCGCAAGCGCGCTCTGACGATCGGCTCGCTGATGGTTGCATTCGGCCTGAGCTTCGTCGCGCTGTCCTTCCTGATGGGCGCCCAGTTGCGACGCCGGATGCTCGCGGAATCCGAGCTGCAGCTCCTCGCACGGATGGACGGACTGACCGGACTCCATAACCGCCGCACGCTAGGCGAGATTCTTGATCACGAGTGGCGCCGCGCCTGCCGCACTCGCAGCGTGTTTTCGCTGCTGTTCGTCGATATTGACTGGTTCAAAGCCTTCAACGACACCTACGGGCATCAAGCGGGCGATGACGCGCTGGCTGCGGTGGCACGATGCATCGGGGAGAACATCCGGCGCCCGGCGGACACCGCAGCACGGTACGGTGGAGAGGAGTTCGTGGTGGTGCTGCCCGACACCCCTCCTGCGGGTGCCGCGCTGATCGCCGAGCAAATCCGCACGGCGATCAGCGAACTGGCGATCGAGCACGCAGGCAGCGAATACGGACGTGTCACCGCCAGCATCGGTGCGGCCAGTTGGGCGCCGGAGCAGGACGGCGATGTGAGCGCGGTGATCAAGGCCGCGGACGAGGCGCTGTACAACGCCAAGGCGACCGGCCGAAACAAGGTTTCGCGGGTCTCCCCCACATGATTGGGTTCCCGTCGGCAGTCGCTCGCATCCGGCCATTCGCCTGGTCCGGTTTCGAATGCAAGCAGCTGCGGTTAGTCGCCGAACGTCAGCTGGTTTTCGTTGCCGTTGAATTGATACCCAAGCCGCCACTTCTTTGAACCGCCGGGACGCAGATCCGGAAACAGGCCGCCGCCGTCGAAGAGTTTGTTTCCCCTGAGCGGTACCGGCTTTCAGTGCCAGCAGCAATGTTAGTCTTCGGCTTTCTGTTGGTCCGTCAGTTGGGCCTGCAGGCCCAACTGACGGGCGTATTCGGCAGGCGCCACTTCACCGAGAGCCCTGTGAGGCCGACTCTCGTTGTACTCGACCCGCCATCGCTCAATCTGCGCCCTGGCATCGGCCAACGATGTAAACCAGTGCGCGTTCAGGCATTCATCGCGCAGCGTGCCGTTGAACGACTCCACGAATGCGTTGTCCGTTGGCTTGCCGGGCCGACTGAAGGCAATCTCGACCTTTTGATGGTAAGCTCACAGGTCCATCACCTGACTCGTAAATTCCGAGCCGTTATCACACAACAGTGTACGAGGGGCAACGGCCGGCCGACGTATTGAAGATGGATAAGCGAGACGTTCGCGACGGCGTGGTCTGGGTCCGACAGAATAAAACCGGGGCGCGTCTGCGCATTGAAGTTGTCGGCGAACGTGCCGAGCTACTTGCACAACTTGCTAGTAGAAAAACCGCACACAACCCTAGGTCAACACGCCTTATCGTCGACGAACATGGGCGGCCACTGGGACGCTCAGCGTTACGATTTCGATTTGACCGCGCACGGGATGCAGCCGGTATCGCGAAAGAAGCGTTTCAGTTTCGGGACCTGCGGGCCAAGGCGGGCACTGACAAAGAAAGCGCAACCGACCTGCGAAGCGCACAGGCCCTGCTCGGGCATGGGAGCGTAGCGATGACCGAGCACTATGTGCGAAAGCGCGGCGCTAAGATCACGCCAACTAGGTGAACCACTTGCAAGCTTGGCTGCCTGTGAGACCCGCTAGCTCGTCACTTTAGCGGGACTCGGCGATTTCCTCTATCGCGCCTTCAAAGAAATCGAGGAATTGCGGAGCAAGTCGGTCCGTCACTTTTACCAACCCTCCTTTGCTAAACGACAATTGACCTTTGATCATACGGGCCGTCACTTCGTACGTCGCCGTGTCGACCACATAGGTCTTGCCCGTGGTTTCCCAAATTGCCTTGAGGTCGATTCCCTCCTTGGAGGCGAGTTCGACCCGCCCGACCACGTGCCGGTCAAATACTACGTTGATTAGCTTCAAACCCACCAAGCGAATTTGATCAAACTTATCAAAGAATGGCGGCGTCCTAGAATCACCGAAAACCATGGGTTGAATTGAAAATCCATATCCCGCGATTCGCCCCAATTCGTTCATAAGCGTCTTCACCGATTTCCCCGGGTTGTCCACCCGCAGAAACACTGCTTCGCCTCTCGAAAAAAATTTGATGTCTACAAAATTAATCGTAGATACGGACTCGGCACGGGGATTGCCATCTTCATCGAACGCAATCGCAGATACTGTCGAGCGCCATGCGAAACGAAGGCAATCGCCGGTCTCGTCTGATTTTCTCGGGCGAAACCCGCAATCCGATTCGGATGTGAGCGGAAAATTGAGAAGCTCACGAACCAAGTTCGATACTCCGAAAGGAAGCGCGAGCCTATACCATTTGAATCGCAAGGTCATGATGTCAAGTCTTCGGAGGGGTCGATTTAGTCCAAATATCTTCAGCGCACTTCTTGGACGCTTTCTCGATGAGTGACGATAACCGCTCAACCTCGTCTGGTCTCGGACTGCGGCGTTTTTTGCTGACCATCCCGTCTTCGCACGGGTAAACGCCGCGAACAAGATATGAGAATCCAGTGCAGTCTCGCGCATTTGCAAAATGTGCATCAAGTTCGAAAACGTGTCCCTCGCCCATTGCTTCCCTAACCTTCCACACGGTTCGAATCGTGTAGAAATCTGCGGACTTGCTAATGATGTCCTTCAGTTCCTGCGACTGCTCCACCCCTTTTCCGCGCAATGCAATCCGCTCGATTCGGCTGTCCTGCACCTCATTGTTACCGATGTCATCGTCGGAAAGCTCCTGCTCATCGTCTTCGTCTGACTCTTCTGGAGTATTGCGGTATACGTACAGCTCGGTTACATCGTACTTACCCATTCCTTCGATGCCGTGAATCAAATTATAGAAAAATTCACTTCTCAAGCTAGGCAACACCACGTCATACAATGAAACGACGCGGCGATCCAGCTTTATGGAATTTCTCTTTTCGACCGAAGAAAAAACAGCCTCTCGAACTTTGTTTATGTATTCATTTTGCGAATTTCTAACAACATACGCACCATCCTCTTTCTTGAACTGAATTACACCGTCCTTATGCTGAACCTGCTTGAATTCAGTTTTAGCGTAATCCACCTCGGAATACTGGACAACCAATGCGATGTCATCTCCGTCTCTGGTGATCAAAACAACGTCGCCTTCCTTCTCTAGTTCGACCTTGATTGCAGAAATAGCCGTTTCGATCTGATTCACATCAATGGGCGTTGTAATCTCTACCGCAGTCACCTTTTCTCGGCGATTAGCAACGCCGAGGCGAGCTGCTATTCGCTGATGATCCTGATAATCATGCACCAGCCTGCTGAAGTATTTCGCGAGTTCCGACTTATCGGTATACTTCGAAACCAAAACATTTCTGTCGGCAAACAATTGACGTATCGTCGCTTGATCAACCCGATGTTGATTCAACGCATCGAACACATTCTTGTCCGTTGCGTAATAAATCGAGGGTCCATGAGGCGGCTTTTTCATCCATTTTCTCCATCGCGCCAACCGAGCTTTGCAGGAGAATAATTGTCCGTGACGGCGACAACGTGTTCGAGCTTAATGGCGTCCAGTGTTGCCGCCCTTGTCGCCTCGAAACCCCATGCCTTGCTGTATCGGTGCTTGGCTACCAAAAAATTACTTTGAATCTGATCGCTCGGCTGCTTATGACTCACGCGAACGCGCACCTGTGCGTCTTTGTCCAGCAATTGCAGTCGAGACAGACTGTCGAGAAAATACTCGAACTCCATGGCCGAATCACCCGGCCGGTTGTAATAGATCACGTAGCCAGGCTTTCCCTTATCCGTACCATTGTGTTTAATTACGCAGTACGGTGCGTTCAGGGTTTCAACTGTCGCGGCTTGCCCCCAAACCTCGCCGTGCCGACGCCATAGAACGAGGTCTGGATAATAGAACGTGTAGTCGTCGGATATTTCCTTGCGCTGCAACAGACGACTCAGGTCGTTTGCAACTGAGTACAGGCGATTGATATCCAGTGGCCCAAGCACATGCAGGTATGTGTTTTCCGCGATGGGCAGGGCGGAAACATCGATCTTGCGCATGGTTTCCGCTAGGTCATGCTTGAAGTCATGATCGTGGTTATGCAGAAAAAGCAACCCGCGAACCTCATAGGGTTCCGAGACATCCACCACATGCCTCGTTCGCCACTCGTCCGAAGCGCACGCACACTGGACGGAAATCGCTAAAGAACGCAGTGCATTACGCAATGTGCTCTGGTTGATAGATGACTGTCCGTAGCTTTTGAGATCGGTGTTCAGATAGACCTTTCGGCCCAGATACGGATCGTCGTAATAGAAGACGACATCGGTCGGGTGCGTCTGCTTCTTTGATCCACCCGCGGTCTTATGGTCGTCGTTCAGGCAGGCAAAATTGTGGTTGGTGGCGGGGTGAATATTCCACCTGAAGTACTCGAAGATATCTTCGGATACGCGCGTCGCGATTTCCCCGATGTTGTAGGTCTCTGCCATATCGATGACGCTTATCAATTGTTGGTCGGTCACTTACATGGGCAGTATGCCATCCCGATGTGCTTTTTGTCGTTTTGTAGAACGTGCGTGATTTTGTAGAACAAAAAAAACGGGCCCCATCTCTGGGACCCGCTTCGGTATTGGTGCCGGCTGCAGGACTCGAACCCGCCACCTGATGATTACAAATCAACTGCTCTACCTGATGAGCTAAGCCGGCGTGGAATCGAAAATTCTACCTCATTTCACGATCTTGAGGCGAGGCCGGTTGCCTTTCGCGCCATCGTCATCGCCATCACCGTCGCCGTCCGACTTCGGCGCGTCGTCCGCGCGATCGCCGGGTTCCGGCACCGCCTCGTCCTCGCCCCGCGCACCGATGCCCGCAACCTGCCCGCCGGCATCGCCGCCGTCTTCCGCCGCGGCAAGCGCCTCGCCGCCGTCAGCATCGCCGGAGTCCGCCGCGGCGTCGACCTGAAACGCCATCCCCTGCCCATTCTCGCGCGCGTAGATCGCAAGCACGTTCGCGATTTGCACCTCGATCTTGTGCGCCTTGCCCGAGAACCGCGCGGTGAACTCGATCCATTCGTTGCCCATCTGCAGCTGGCTCGTCGCCTCGAAGCTGATGTTCAACACGATCTCGCCGTCGCGCACGAACTGGCGCGGCACGCGGGTCGACTTGTCGACCCGCACCGCGATGTGGGGTGTATATCCGTTGTCGGTGCACCACTCGTAGAGCGCGCGCAGCAAATACGGCTTCGTGGAAATCTCTTGCATCGCCATCCTCGAACGGAAACGGACACGGCGGCGCCTCGCCGCCGCATCTGCTCCCCAGTCACATACCGCTCTTAACGACGCATGACCTTTTCGGACGGCGTCAGCGCTTCGATATAGGCAGGACGGCTGAAGATCCGCTCTGCATACTTCATCAGCGGCGCGGCGTTCTTCGACAGCTCGATCCCGTAATGGTCGAGGCGCCACAAGAGCGGCGCGATCGCGACGTCGAGCATCGAGAATTCTTCGCCGAGCATGTACTTGTTTTTCAGAAAGATCGGCGCGAGCTGCGTCAGGCGATCGCGAATCGCGAGACGCGCCTTCTCGTGGCTCTTTTCCGCCGCCTTGCCCTTCTCGTTCTCGAGCGTGCTCACGTGCACGAACAGTTCCTTCTCGAAGTTGAGCAGGAACAGGCGCGCGCGCGCGCGCTGCACCGGATCGGCCGGCATCAGTTGCGGATGCGGGAAACGCTCGTCGATGTACTCGTTGATGATGTTCGATTCGTACAGGATCAGATCGCGTTCGACGAGAATCGGCACCTGTCCGTACGGGTTCATCACCGCGATGTCTTCTGGCTTGTTGAACAGGTCGACGTCGCGGATCTCGAAATCCATGCCCTTTTCGAACAGCACCAGCCGGCAACGCTGGGAGAACGGACAAGTCGTGCCGGAATACAGAACCATCATGTTTGCGTTTCCTCAAAAAGCTGAGGGCCAGCGCGCGGAAAAGCCGCTTGGCGGGCTTTTCCGCGCGCTGGCCCCACGCCAGTCACGGCGTGATTACTTGATATCTTTCCAGTAGGCGGCATTGAGCCGCCATGCGAAGAAAGTCAGGACACCGAGGAACAGCAGCACCCACACGCCAAGGCGTTTGCGGGTCTGCTGCGCCGGCTCGGACATCCAGCTCAGGTACGCGACCAGATCGCCGACGGCGGCATCGTAATCCACCGGCGAAAGCGTTCCGGGCGTCACCTGCTGGAACCCGGCGAGCTTGCGCACTTTCTCGCCCGTTTCCTCGTCCTTCTTTTCCTCGAATTTCGCAATGCGCTCCCCTTGAAGCTGCCACAGCACGTGAGGCATGCCGACGTTCGGGAACACGACGTTGTTCCAGCCCGTCGGCCGCGTATCGTCGCGGTAGAAAGTGCGCAGATACGTGTAGAGCCAATCACGGCTGCGGGCGCGCGCCTCGACGGACAGATCCGGCGGCGCAACGCCGAGCCAGTTCTTCGCGTCTTCCGGCCGCATCGCGACGGACATCGTGCTGCCGACCTTATCGGTCGCGAACAGGAGATTCTTCTCGATCTCCTTCTGCGAGATGCCGAGATCCGTCAGCCGGTTGTAGCGCATCAGGTTCGCACTATGGCAATTCAGGCAATAGTTTACAAACAATTGCGCGCCATGCTGCAAAGAGACGAGATTCTCCGTGTTATCGGGCGCCCGGTCGAGCGGAAATTCGCCCTCCTCGGCCCGCGCGGATGCGCTCGTCAGCAGACATGCCGACACAATAAACATTGCGAGCGCCGAAAGCAATTTCTTCATACGAATACCTCCTCGCTCACGTCAATGGGGTTTGAACCGCACGCGTTCGGGCGGCTGCTTGAATGTGCCGAGCCGCGACCAGAACGGCATGCCGAGGAAGAACGCGAAGTACACGAGCGCGCACACCTGCGCGATCAGCGTCGCGGCGGGCGACGGCGGCCGCGTGCCGAGGAACGCGAGCGTCATGAACACGGCGACGAAGATCCCGAAGAACACCTTGTGGAAGAACGGCCGGTAGCGGATCGATTTGACCGGGCTGCGGTCGAGCCACGGCAGGAAGAACAGCGTGACGACGGCCGCGCCCATCACGACGACGCCCCAGAACTTCGATTCGGTGAGGTACATGAAGACGACGAGCGCCGCGGCGAGCGCGGGCAGCGCGATCTTCCACTTGCCGCGCGCGCGCACGAGCGCGAGGAGGCCGAGCGCCGCGATCACGATCATCAGCACGATCTTGAACGGGTCGGTCGTCGCGCGCAGCATCGCGTAGAACGCGGTGAAGTACCAGACGGGCGCGATTTCCGGCGGCGTCTGCAGCGGGTTCGCCGGAATGAAGTTGTTCGCCTCGAGGAAGTAGCCGCCCATCTCCGGCATGAAGAACACGATCACCGCGAACACCATCAGGAACACGCAAACGCCGAAGAAGTCGTGCACCGAGTAGTACGGGTGGAACGGAATGCCGTCGAGCGGCACGCCCTTGTCGTCCTTCTTCTCCTTGATCTCGATGCCGTCCGGGTTATTCGACCCCACTTCGTGCAGCGCGATCAGGTGCGCGACGACAAGCAGCAGCAGCACGAGCGGAATCGCGATCACGTGGAACGCGAAGAAGCGGTTCAGCGTGACGTCGGACACGACGTAATCGCCGCGAATCCAGAGCGACAGGTCCGGGCCGATGAACGGGATCGCCGAGAACAGGTTCACGATCACCTGCGCGCCCCAGAACGACATCTGCCCCCACGGCAGCAGGTAGCCGAAGAACGCCTCGGCCATCAGGCACAGGAAGATCGCGCAGCCGAAGATCCACACGAGCTCGCGCGGCTTGCGGTACGAGCCGTACAGCAGGCCGCGGAACATGTGCAGGTAGACGACGACGAAGAACATCGACGCGCCCGTCGAGTGCATGTAGCGAATGAGCCAGCCCCACGGCACTTCGCGCATGATGTACTCGACCGACGCGAACGCGAGCGTCGAGTCGGGCTTGTAGTTCATCGTCAGGAAGATGCCGGTGACGATCTGGTTCACGAGCACGAGGAGCGCGAGCGAACCGAAGAAATACCAGACGTTGAAGTTCTTCGGCGCGTAGTACTCGGAAAGATGTTGCTTCCAGGTGGAAGTGAGGGGAAAGCGCCGGTCGACCCAGCCGAGCAGGCCTGTTGTGGAGATCTCTTTATTGTCGGTCGCCATTTACGCTTCTCCTTTCTCGTCCTTGCCGATCACGAGCGTCGTGGCCGACGTGAACATGTAAGGCGGGACGTCCAGATTCTGCGGCGCCGGCTTGTTCTTGAAGACCCTGCCGGCGAGGTCGTAGGTCGAGCCGTGGCACGGACAGAGAAAGCCGCCCGGCCAATCGTCGGGCAGGTTCGGCTGCGGCCCCGGCGTGAAACGCTGGCTCGGCGTGCAGCCGAGATGCGTGCACACCGCCATGACGACGAGAATGTTCTTGCGGTCGGTCCTCGACCGGTACTCGTTCGCGCAATACGACGGCAACGGCATCGAGTACGGGGATTTCGACTGCGGATCGGCGACTTCCTTGTCGGCCTTCACGACATCGGCGAGCATGTCGTCGGTGCGGTTCAGCACCCAGACCGGCTTGCCGCGCCAGGGAACCGTGAGCATTTCGCCCGGCTTGAGCGCGCCGATATCGACTTCGACGGGCGCGCCGGCCGCCTTAGCCTTGGTGGACGGCGCCAACGACGCCGCGAAAGGTACCACGGTTGCGACGCCACCGACGCCGCCCGCAACCGATGTCGCAATCAGCCAAGTCCGGCGGCCGCTGTCGACGTGTTCCTCTTCTTTGTCTCGCATCACACGCCCCAATTCTGAGTTGGATTTCCGTCACGACATTTCACACC
Organism: Burkholderia sp. MSMB1498; assembly: GCF_001526245.1. Classification (NCBI taxonomy): domain Bacteria; kingdom Pseudomonadati; phylum Pseudomonadota; class Betaproteobacteria; order Burkholderiales; family Burkholderiaceae; genus Burkholderia; species Burkholderia sp. MSMB1498. The sequence goes on along the minus strand of NZ_LOYJ01000124.1, from coordinate 52,884 downwards.
GCCGCTAGTTTGCTCGAATGGAGTCGGCATTTACAAGACCCGGACGTTAAATACCTCCTGAAGCTATTATTAATCAAGGGTTTCCCCGAGCTATCGAAATTCCAGGTCCGATAATCGACGAAATCCGCACCGCAAGGCATTTCCGTTTGGATGCGGTGCGGCAATTCGCGCAGTTAAACCGGGTTATGAATATCGATAAAAATATGCTCGAGATCAAATCGCTCCGATAAATGCTGGCCGAGCGCCTGGATGCCGAATCGCTCGGTCGCATGGTGCCCCGCCGCAACGAATGCGACGCCGCTCTCGGCCGCCGCGTGCGTCACGTACTCGGACACCTCGCCCGTCAGGAACACGTCGGCGCCCGCGTCGATCGCCGCGTCGAAGAAGCTTTGCGCGCCGCCCGTGCACCACGCGACGCGGCGCAGTTGCTGGTCCTGGTCGCCCAGCACGAGCGGCGTGCGGCCGAGCGTGTTCTCGACCTTCGCGGCGAAATGTTCGAGCGAGACGGACATCGGCAACGTCGCGAGCCAGCCGAGATCCTGATCGCCGAAGCGGGCGTCGGCGATCAGGCCAAGACGCTCGCCGAGCTGCGCGTTGTTGCCGAGTTCGGGGTGCGCGTCAAGCGGCAGGTGGAACGCGAACAGGTTCAGGTCGTTCGCGAGCAGGCGCTTCAGGCGCTGATACTTGCGACCGGTGATCTGCGGCGCCTCGTTGCGCCAGAAGTAGCCGTGATGGACGAGCACCGCGTCCGCGCCCCATTCGAGGGCGCGATCGAGAAACGCGAGCGACGCCGTCACGCCGGTGGCGATTTTTTCGATCTTGCGACGGCCTTCCACCTGGAGGCCGTTCGGGCTGTAGTCCTTGAACCGCTCAATTTCGAGGGTATTGTTCAAGTACAATTCGAGTTCGATCCGATCCATATAAACCTCTAGTATCTTCAAATGCTTAGACGCTTCTGGCTGTTCTTCGCCCAAGCGGTGACGGTGCTGCTGGCACTGATGTTCATCGTGGCGACGCTCAAGCCGCAATGGCTGCAACGGCAGGGACAACTCGGCAAACAGCTCGCGGCGCCGATCGTCGCGCTGCGGGAAGTCGCACCCGGCGTCGGAGGCGCCCCGGCTCAATCCTCGTATGCGGACGCCGCGCAGAAGGCGATGCCCGCGGTCGTCAACGTATTCTCCAGCAAGGACGGTTCGCTGCCGCCCGATCCGCGCGCGAAGGACCCGCTCTTTCGCTATTTCTTCGGCGATCGCAACGCGCGCCGGCAGCAGGAGGAGCCCGCTGCCAATCTGGGGTCGGGCGTCATCGTAAGCTCGGAGGGTTACATTCTAACGAACCAGCACGTCGTCGACGGCGCGGACCAGATCGAAGTCGCGCTCGCCGACGGCCGCACGGCCACCGCGAAGGTGATCGGCAGCGATCCGGAAACCGATCTCGCGGTGCTCAAGATCAACATGACGAACCTGCCGACGATCACGCTCGGCCGCTCGGACCAGGCGCGCGTCGGCGACGTCGTGCTCGCGATCGGCAACCCGTTCGGCGTGGGCCAGACGGTGACGATGGGGATCATCAGCGCGCTCGGGCGCAATCACCTCGGCATCAACACGTTCGAGAATTTCATCCAGACCGACGCGCCGATCAATCCGGGCAACTCGGGCGGTGCGCTCGTCGACGTGAACGGCAACCTGCTCGGCATCAACACGGCGATCTACTCGCGCTCGGGCGGCTCGCTCGGCATCGGCTTCGCGATTCCCGTGTCGACCGCGCGCAACGTGCTCGAGAGCATCATCACGACGGGCGCCGTCACGCGCGGCTGGATCGGCGTCGAGCCGCAGGACGTGACGCCCGAGATCGCCGAATCGTTCAGCCTCGCGCAAAAATCGGGCGCGATCGTGGCGGGCGTGCTGCAAGGCGGCCCGGCCGACAAGGCGGGGATCAAGCCGGGCGATATCCTCGTGTCGATCGACGGCGAGGAAATCACCGATACGACGAAGCTGCTGAACGTGGTCGCGCAGATCAAGCCGGGCACGCCGGCGAAGGTGCATGTCGTGCGCAAGGGCAAGGAACTCGACGTGACGGTCGTGATCGGCAAGCGGCCGCCGCCGCCGAAACAGGCGCTCGACGACCAGAACAGCGACGAGGAACAGTGAGCGCCGGCGCGGCGCGCGCTTCGGAGCGGCCCTGGCCCCCCGGCGCGGCCGAGCGACGATGCCGGCGCGGGCCGGGTGGCGTCGACGGTGGCATCCGCCTACGGTAGCGCGGCGGCAAACAAAAAGGCAACCCGATGGGTTGCCTTTTTCGTTCCGATGCGCCGATCCCGCCGACTGCCGCGACCGGCGGAACGGGGCGGACCTTGAAACGGTGCCTGTGCGGCCCCCGACGCCGCCGATCGCGCCCCGCAAGATTCTTCAGCGTACCGGATTCGCGCCGAAGCACGCCTGGGCAGCGCCTCCTCCCCCGGGCGAAACCGGCGCCCCCCCTCTCGATCACCCCGAGTCGGCCCGTTCAGCTCGCCGCGGCCTTGCCCTTGTCCTCTTCCTTCGGCGGCGGCTTGACGAAGAGCCGCGCCGCGATGATCCCTGCCTCGTACAGCAGCACGAGCGGCAGCGCGAGCATCAGCTGCGAGAACACGTCGGGCGGCGTCACGACGGCCGCGACGACGAACGCGCCGACGATCACGTACGGCCGGATCTCCTTGAGCTTCTGCACGGTCAGCACGCCCATCCGCACGAGCAAGACGACGACGATCGGCACCTCGAACGTCACCCCGAACGCGATGAACATCCCGAGCACGAAACTCAGGTAATTGTCGATGTCGGTCGACATCTCGGCGCCGAGCGGCGCGTTGTAGTGCGCCATCACGCGGAAGATCGTCGGAAACACGAGGAAGTACGCGAACGCCATGCCGCACAGAAACAGGAAGTAGCTGCTGCCGACGAGCGGCAAGACGAGCTTCTTCTCGTGCTGGTAGAGCCCGGGAGCCACGAAGGCCCAGATCTGGTACAGCACGAACGGCAGCGCGATCACGAGCGCGACGAGCATCGTCACCTTCATCGGCACGAAGAACGAGCCGGTGACGTCGGTCACGATCATCTTGCCGCCCTTCGGCAGGTTCTCCATCAGCGGCCGCGCAAGCAGCCGGAAGATGTCGGGCGCCCAGTAGACGAGCCCGAGGAACACGACGATCACGGCCGCGCCCGCCTTGATGATGCGGTCGCGCAGCTCGACGAGATGGGAGATGAAGGTTTCTTCCGGACCTTCGTCCGGATTGTGCTGGGGGTCGCTCACGCCGGCCCTCGGTTGAAGTGTCTAGCGCCGATCATCGATCAGAAGAAACGCGCCGGACGGCGCAGGCTCGCCGGCTGGTGTCGCGCGACGCGCGCGGCGCCCGACTGCACCTGCGTACGGCGCATCGTCGCGCGCTTGTACCAGACGGGCGTCACCGTCTTCTTCACGCGCCAGTTGCGGCGCTTCGCCGACGCGGCGGCGAAGGTGCGCCACGACGGCTCGTCGAACGACGCGGGCGCGCCGCCCGATGCGTCCGCGGCCGCCGAATCGCCCGACGACCCGGCCGAATTCCACGCGGCGTTCAGATCGCGCTCGTGCTCGCGCAGGTTGTCGTGGATCGTGTTCTCGACGTTGCGCGCCGCCTGCTCGAAATCGGTCTTCATCGTGCGCAGCGCATCGAGCTCGATCTCGCGCGAGACTTCCGCCTTCACGTCGTTGATGTAGCGCTGCGCGCGCCCGAACAGCGCGCCCGCCGTCCGCGCGACGCGCGGCAGCCGCTCGGGGCCGAGCACGACGAGCGCGACGACGCCGATGAGCGCCATCTTCGAAAGACCGAGATCGAGCATCGCGACGCCCCGTCAGTGTCCGCGCGTCACGCCTTGTTCGAATCCGACGAACGCGCCGCGTCCTTCGCGTCGACGTTCACCGAGCCCGAGCGCGGCAGTTGCTGCGCGTCAGCGGGGGTTTCGCTCTCCTTCATGCCATCCTTGAAACCCTTGACCGCACTGCCGAGATCGTTGCCGATATTGCGCAGCTTCTTCGTGCCGAACACCAGCGCGACGATCAGCAACACGATCAGCCAGTGCCAAATACTCAATCCGCCCATGATGAAACTCTCCTAAACCTCGCCGGTTTCGCGGCGCAAATCACCGGCCCCGTGCCGGCTTCGTTCGGATAGCGGGCCGCCCGCCATCTCATCCCATCCGGCGCCACGGACGCGGCCCGGCCAGAATATGCGCGTGCAGGTGATAGACCTCCTGCCCGCCGCCCGGCCCGGTGTTGATTACCGTCCGGAACCCGGTTTCGCCGCCCGTGTACGCGCAACCCAACTGCTCGGCGAGCCGCGCGACGAGAACCATCATTCTACCAAGCAGCGGCGCGTCGTCCGCGGTGACGGAAGACAGCGTCGGCACGTGCTTGCGCGGTATCACGAGCACGTGCGTGTCGGCCGCGGGCCGGATGTCCCGGAAGGCGACGAACTCGTCGTCCTCGTGCACCTTCGTGCTCGGAATCTCGCCTGCCGCGATCTTGCAGAACAGGCAATTCGGGTCGTGACTCATCGTGTTCCTCGACGCGTCCCGCAACGCGTCAGAACCACGCCTGTGGATCGAGCGTCTTGTTGTCGTTCAAGTACAGCCAGCCTTTAATGATACGGTACAGCGTCCAGATCCACACCGCGCCCAGCACGATGAAGCCGATCCCGACGAACAGCAGCGCGAAACCGATCAGATACGCGATCAGCGCGCGCCAGAACGTACGGATCTGCCATTCGAAATGGGCCTGGTATGCGGTGCCCAGCGCATCGTCGCGTTTCACGTAGTTGATGATGATCGCGACGATGCCCGTGATGCCGCCCGTCAACCAGTGAATCGCGTACAGCAGATAGAGGATGTGCGTCAGCGTGCGCAACGATTGCTGGCGTTCGCCCTCGGTCGCACCCTGGAACGACGGCGGATATTGGTTCGGCGACTCTGGCATGATGCTATTCCCCTTTGATGACAAATCTCACGCGGCGTGTGGCCGCATCGGCTCACCCGCCATTTTCTTCGCGCTCGCGACGCTTGCGCAGCGCCTTTTCCTCGATGCCCGACATCCCTTCGCGGCGCTCGAGCTCGGCGATCACGTCGGCGGGGCTCAGGTCGAAATGAGACAGCGCGACGAGGCAGTGAAACCACAGGTCCGCGATCTCGCCGACGAGCGCGGAAGGCGCGCCGCCCTGGCGGACGTCCTTCGCGGCGAGCACGACCTCGGTCGCTTCCTCGCCGATCTTCTTCAGGACCGCGTCGTCGCCCTTGTGAAAGAGGCGCGACACGTACGATTGCTCGGGATCGCCGCCCTTGCGGCTGTCGATCACGGCGGCCAAGCGCAGCAGCGTGTCTTCGATCGTCGATTGCGTCATTTGTAGATATGTTCGGGATCTTTGAGCACCGGATCGACCGCGACCCATTCGCCGCCGTCGACGGTGCCCTCGAATTTCTGGAAAAAGCACGAGCGCCGGCCCGTGTGGCACGCGATGCCCGCGACCTGCTCGACCTTCAGCAGCACGACGTCCTCGTCGCAATCGAGCCGCACTTCGTGCACGTGCTGCACGTGGCCCGACTCCTCGCCCTTGAACCACAGGCGCTGCCGCGAGCGCGAGTAGTACACCGCTCGCTTCAGTTCGATCGTCTTCGCCAACGCGTCGCGGTTCATCCACGCGAACATCAGCACGTCGTTCGTCGCCGCGTCCTGCGCGATCACCGGCACGAGGCCGTTCGCGTCCCAGCGGACCTTGTCGAGCCAGTCGCCCGGCTTCACTGCTTCGTTCATCACAACCTCACCGCAATGCCACGCTCGGCCATGTAGCGCTTCGCCTCGCCGACCGTGTGCTCGCCGTAGTGGAAAATGCTCGCGGCCAGCACGGCGTCCGCGTGGCCTTCGACGATGCCCGCCGCGAGGTGCTCGAGCGAGCCGACGCCGCCCGACGCGATCACGGGCACGGGCACCGCGTCCGACACCGCGCGCGTGAGCGCGAGATCGAAGCCCGCCTTCGTGCCGTCGCGGTCCATGCTCGTGAGCAGGATCTCGCCCGCGCCGAGCTCGGCCATCTTGCGCGCCCACTCGACCGCGTCGAGGCCCGTGCCCTTGCGGCCGCCGTGCGTGAAGACCTCCCAGCGCGGCGGCTCGCCCTCGGCCGACACGCGCTTCGCGTCGATCGCGACGACGATGCACTGCGAGCCGTACTTGTCGGCCGCGTCGCGCACGAGCTGCGGGTTCGCGACCGCCGACGAGTTCATGCTGACCTTGTCCGCGCCGGCGTTCAGCAGGCGCCGTACGTCCTCGACCGCGCGCACGCCGCCGCCCACCGTGAGCGGAATGAACACCTGCGACGCGACCGCCTCGATGATCGGCAGGATCAGGTCGCGCCCGTCCGACGTCGCGGTGATGTCGAGGAACGTGAGTTCGTCGGCGCCCTGCTCGTCGTAGCGCCGCGCGATCTCGACGGGGTCTCCCGCGTCGCGCAGCTCGACGAAATTGACGCCCTTGACGACGCGCCCGGCGGTCACGTCGAGACAGGGGATGATGCGTTTAGCTAGAGCCATGATGTTACGCGGCATGCCGCGGGTAATGCCGTCCGCGCGCGGCGGACGGCTGGGCGAAAAGGCGTGGCGCCGAGGCGGCGCGTCAGGCGTCGTCGAGCTCGCCGTTCAGTTCGTCCGCGCGCTTTTGCGCGGCGGCGAAATCGAGGTCGCCCGAGTAGATCGCGCGGCCGCAGATCACGCCTTCGATACCTTCGACTTCCACTTCGCAGAGCTTCTCGATGTCGCCGATGTTCGACAGGCCGCCGCTCGCGATCACCGGAATGCCGACCGCCTGCGCGAGCTTCACCGTCGCCTCGATGTTGATGCCTTGCAGCATCCCGTCGCGGCCGATGTCCGTGTAGACGATCGACTCGACGCCGTAATCCTCGAACTTGCGCGCGAGATCGATCACTTCATGGCCCGTGAGCTTGCTCCAGCCGTCGGTGGCGACCTTGCCGTCCTTCGCGTCGAGGCCGACGATGATGTTGCCCGCGAACGCGCTGCACGCGTCCTGCAGGAAGCCCGGGTCCTTCACCGCCGCCGTGCCGATGATCACGTACGACAGCCCGGCGTCCAGGTACTTCTCGATCGTCTCGAGGCTGCGGATGCCGCCGCCCAGTTGCACGGGGACTTCGTCGCCCACTTCGCCGAGGATCGCCTCGATCGCCTCGAGATTTTTCGGCTTGCCGGCGAACGCGCCGTTCAGGTCGACGAGATGCAGACGCCGCGCGCCGAGATCGACCCATTTACGGGCCATCGCCGCAGGATCCTCGGAAAAAATCGTCGCTTGGTCCATATCGCCTTGTTTGAGGCGCACACACTGACCGTCTTTAAGATCGATGGCCGGAATCAGCAGCATAGCAATCGGGTGTTGTCAGGGAAAAATGAAGAGATCACAAAAGACGTGCGCCGCCCATCCGGCGCGACGCCGTCTCGCTAGTTTAGTACAACTCTTTCTGCGTATCCGCTCGCGAAGCCCGTGCGGCGGGCGTTTTGCACCCGCCGGGTGTGGCTCTCGCGCCACGTTCAGGGGTTCCAGTGGACAAAATTCCGGTATAGCCGCAGCCCCACTTCGGCGCTCTTCTCCGGGTGAAATTGGGTCGCGAAGAGATTGTCACGCGCGACCGCGGACGTAAAGACCTCGCCGTACGGGGTCTCGCCCGCGACGTGCGCCGGGTTGTCCGGCACCACGTAGTAGCTGTGCACGAAATAGAAGTACGCGTCGTCCGGCACGCCTTCCCATAACGGGTGCGGCTGCGTCTGATGCACCCGGTTCCAGCCCATCTGCGGCACCTTGAAGCGGGAGCCGTCGTCCTGCAGCCGGCCTTCGAGCTCGAAGCGCAGCACCTTGCCCGGCAACAGGCCGAGGCCCTCCGTGTCGCCTTCGGCGCTCCAGTCGAACAGCATCTGCTCGCCCACGCACACGCCGAGCAGCGGCTTCGCGCGCGACGCCTCGATCACCGCATCCTGCAGGCCGGACTCGCCGAGGCACCGCATGCAGTCGGGCATCGCGCCCTGGCCCGGCAGCACGACGCGGTCCGCCGCGCGGATCGCCTCGGGCCGGTCGACGATCTTCACGTCGGCGGCGGGTTCCGCCTTCATGAGCGCCTGCGCGACCGAGCGCAGGTTGCCCATTCCATAATCCACAATCGCAATCGAAGTTTTCATGTCAGTGCAGGTAACAATGCCTTCAGTCCGTCGACGATGAATTCCACCGCCAGCGCCGACAGCATCAATCCCATCAGACGCGTGACGATGTTGATGCCGGTGCGGCCGATCCAGTGCGCGATCGGCTCGGCGAGCCGCATCGCGAAAAAACAGATGAGCGCGAGCGCCGCGCCGATCGCGACGAGCCCGAGCCGGTCGTACCAGTGCCGGGCGTTCGCCGCGTAGACGATCACCGTGCTGATCGAGCCCGGCCCCGTCAGCAGCGGAATCGCGAGCGGCACGACGGCGATGCTGTTCTTCGACTCCGCCTCGTCGCGCTCCTCGGGCGTCGACCGGGTGTTGCCGATCTGCGCGTTCAGCATCGAAATCGCCATCAGCAGCATGATGATCCCGCCGCCGGCCTCGAGCGAGCCCACCGAGATCCCGAAGAAATCGATGATCTGCTGGCCGAGCAGCGTCGTCACCGCGATCACGCAGAACACGGAGACCGTCGCGACGCGGATCGTGTGCCGCCGCTCGGCTTCCGTCTGCTGCGCCGTCAGGCTCAGGAAAAACGGCACCGCGCCGAGCGGATTGATCAGCGCGAGCAGGGAGATGAACGATTTGAGCAGATCCATCGCAAGCCGGCGCAGCCGCCGCGGCCAGTGGGGTCGTGTTCGCTCCGGCCGGGAATCAGAGGCTGCCCTTCGTCGACGGGATCTGCCCCGCCGCACGCTCGTCGAGCTCCACCGCCATCCTGAGCGCGCGGCCGAACGCCTTGAACACCGTCTCGAGCTGATGGTGCGCATTGACGCCGCGCAGGTTGTCGACATGCAGCGTCACGCCCGCATGATTGACGAAGCCGCGAAAGAATTCGATCGACAGGTCGACGTCGAACGTGCCGATCCGCGCGCGCGTGAACGGCACGTGGAATTCGAGGCCCGGACGCCCGGAGAAGTCGATCACGACGCGCGACAGCGCCTCGTCGAGCGGCACGTACGAATGGCCGTAGCGGCGAATGCCCTTCTTGTCGCCGATCGCCTTCGCGACCGCCTGGCCGAGCGTGATGCCGACGTCCTCGACCGTATGGTGGTCGTCGATGTGCGTATCGCCATGCGCTTCGATGTCGAGATCGACGAGACCATGGCGCGCGATCTGATCGAGCATATGGTCGAGGAACGGGACGCCCGTCGCGAGCTTCTGCTTGCCGGTGCCGTCGAGGTCGAGCTTCACACGGATCTGCGTTTCGCTGGTATTGCGAACGACTTCCGCCACGCGCATGGTGATTCCTTGAATTGACTGGTGTAAATGGGGGACGGGAAAGGCGGCGCCCCGGGGTGGCCCGTCAGGGCAGCGCCAACTTCAATGCGGCCAGCAGGCGCGCGTTTTCTTCGGGAGACCCAACCGTTACGCGCACGCAATTGGCGAGCAATGGGTGCATTTTACTCACGTTTTTGATCAGCACCCGCTCGGTCAAAAGTACGTCGAACACGGCGGCCGCGTCCGGCACCCGCACGAGCAGGAAATTGCCCGCGCTCGGGAACACCGTCGCGCCCGGCAGCGCGCCGATCGCGTGCGCGAGCGCCGCGCGCGCGTCGCGCAGTTGCGCGGCCTGCGCGTCGAGCACGTCGAGGCGCTCGAGCAGGAATTCGGCCGCCGCCTGCGTCAGCACGTTCACGTTGTACGGCGGGCGCACCTTGTCGAACTGCGCGAGCCACGCGGGCAACCCGACCAGATAGCCGAGGCGAATGCCCGCGAGGCCGAGCTTCGACATCGTGCGCATCACGACGACGTTGTCGAACGCCGCCGCGCGCGGCAGCCAGCTGCGCTGCGCGAACGGCTGGTAAGCCTCGTCGATCACGACGAGGCTCGCGCTCGCCGCCGCGATGATCCGCTCGATGTCCTCGTCCGGATACAGCGTGCCCGTCGGGTTGTTCGGATAGGCGAGATAGACGAGCGCCGGCCGGTGCTCGGCGATCGCCGCGAGCATCGCGTCGACGTCGAGCGTCAGATCGGCCGCGAGCGGCACGCCGACGAACTCGAGCTGCGCGAACTTCGCCGACAGTTCATACATCACGAAGCCCGGCAGCGGCGCGAGCACTTTCGCGCCCGGCTTCGCGCACGCCATCGCGAGCATGCTGATGATCTCGTCGGAACCGTTGCCGAGCAGCACGTCGCACGCGGCGGGCACGCCCATCGCCGCGCGCAGCTTGTCGATCAGCGCGGCGGGACGCGGCGCCGGATAGCGGTTCAGCGCGACGTGCGCGAGCCGCTCGCCGAGCTCCGCCGCAAGCGGCGCGGGCAGCGAATACGGGTTCTCCATCGCGTCGAGCTTCACGAAGCCCGTGGCGTCCGGCACCGGGTAGCTCGTCATCGCGAGCACGTCGCGGCGGATGATGTCTTCTGGCGTAGTCATGTCGGCAGCGGCGCGCAGGCGCCGGCGTGGCCCCGGCCGAAGCGCCCTCGCGCGACGCCTGCGCCGCGCGGCGGGCCGCCTCGCCGGGCGGTCTCGGGTTGTCGTCGTTGTTGGCTGGTCTCGTATCGCGCTTCCGGTGCGCCCGGCTTACCTTTAGCCTTTCTGGCGGTCGCCCGCCCCTTTCATCCGGTACTCGGCGCTCTTCGCGTGCGCCTGCAATCCTTCGCCGTACGCGAGCTCCGATGCGATCTCGCCGAGCGTGTGCGCGCCTTCGGCGCTCACTTCGATCACGCTCGAGCGCTTGAAGAAATCGTAGACGCCGAGCGGCGACGAGAAACGCGCGGTGCGCGACGTCGGCAGCACGTGGTTCGGGCCCGCGCAGTAGTCGCCGAGGCTTTCGCTCGTGTAGCGGCCGAGGAAGATCGCGCCCGCATGGCGGATCTGCTTGCCCCATTGCTGCGGCTCGAGCGCGGAGATTTCGAGGTGCTCGGGCGCGATGTCGTTGGCGATCTTGCACGCCTCGGCCATGTCGCGCACCTTGACGAGCGCGCCGCGGCCCTCGAGCGACGCGCGGATCACGTCCCGGCGCGGCATCGTCGGCAACAGCTCGTCGATCGCCTTCTCGACGCGCTCGATGAACCCGTCGTCCGGGCACAGCAGGATCGATTGCGCGAGCTCGTCGTGCTCGGCCTGCGAGAAGAGGTCCATCGCGACCCACGACGGATCGGTCGTGCCGTCGCACAGCACGAGGATCTCGGACGGCCCGGCGATCATGTCGATGCCGACCGTGCCGAACACGCGGCGCTTCGCCGACGCGACGTACGCGTTGCCGGGGCCGCAGATCTTGTCGACGGCGGGCACCGTTGCCGTGCCGTACGCGAGCGCGGCCACCGCCTGCGCGCCGCCGATCGTGAACACGCGGTCGACGCCGCCCAACAGCGCCGCGGCGAGCACGAGGTCGTTCTTCACGCCGTCCGGCGTCGGCACGACCATCACGATCTCGCCGACGCCCGCGACGCGCGCGGGAATCGCGTTCATCAGCACCGACGACGGGTACGCGGCCTTGCCGCCCGGCACGTACAGGCCGGCGCGGTCGAGCGGCGTCACCTTCTGGCCGAGCACGGTGCCGTCGGCTTCCGTGTATTGCCAGCTATGGCTGCCGCATTCGATCTTCTGCTTCTCGTGGTAGCCGCGCACGCGCGCGGCCGCCGCCTCGAGCGCCGCGCGGCGCTTCGGCTCGAGGCCCTCGAGCGCCGCCTCGAGCGCGTCCTGCGGCAACTCGAGCGCCGCGACGCTCCGGGCGTTCAGCCGGTCGAAGCGGTTCGTGTAGTCGAGCACCGCGGCGTCGCCGCGCGCCTTCACGTCCGCGAGGATCTGCGCGACCGAGCGCTCGATCGCTTCGTCTTCGCTCGCCTCGAACGCGAGCACCGCGCGCAATTCGGCCGCGAAGCCTTCGCTTGCCGAATCGAGTTTGCGAATCTTGATAGCCATGCTGTCATCCGTTCCGGTAATGCGCCGAAAGCCGCGAGGGTCAGGCTCCGCTCCGCTGCGACGCGCGTTCGAACGCGTCGAGGAACGGCTTCAGCGCGGCGCGCTTCAGTTTGAGCGCGGCCTGGTTCACGACGAGGCGCGACGAGATCGGCATGATCTCCTCGACCTCGACCAGATTGTTCGCCTTCAGCGTGCCGCCCGAGCTGACGAGATCGACGATCGCGTCGGCGAGGCCCACGAGCGGCGCGAGCTCCATCGAGCCGTACAGCTTGATCAGGTCGACGTGCACGCCCTTCGCGGCGAAGTGCTCGCGGGCGGTCTCGACATACTTCGTCGCGACGCGCAGCCGCGCACCCTGGCGCACCGCGTTCGCGTAATCGAAGCCCGCCGGCACGGCCACCGACATCCGGCAGCGCGCGATGTTCAGATCGATCGGCTGATACAGCCCGCCGCCGCCGTGCTCCAGCAGCACGTCCTTGCCGGCGACGCCGAAATCGGCCGCGCCGTACTCGACGTAGGTCGGCACGTCGGTCGCCCGCACGACGATCACGCGCAGGTTCGGATCGGTGGTCGGCAGGATCAGCTTGCGCGAGGTTTCCGGGTCCTCGGCGACCGTCACGCCCGCCGCCGCAAGAAGCGGCACGGTTTCCTCGAAGATACGCCCTTTCGACAGCGCCAGCGTCAGCGGTGCAGTCATGCTTCGCTCCCTGAAATGCGGCGCACGCTCGCGCCGACGGCCGTCAGCTTCGTCTCCATCCGGTCGTAGCCGCGGTCCAAATGATAGATGCGGTCGACGAGCGTCTCGCCTTGCGCGCAGAGGCCGGCGATCACGAGGCTCGCCGACGCGCGCAGGTCGGTCGCCATCACGCTCGCGCCCGAGAGCCTCGGCACGCCCGTGACGAGCGCCGTGTTGCCGTCGACCGCGATGCTCGCGCCGAGGCGGTTCAGCTCCTGCACGTGCATGAAGCGGTTCTCGAAGATCGTCTCGATCACTTGCGCGGAGCCGTCCGCGACCGCGTTCAGCGCCATGAACTGCGCCTGCATGTCGGTCGGGAACGCCGGATACTCGGACGTGCGGATCGCGACCGCGCTCGGCCGGCGATCCATCTTCACGCGCAGCGTGTCGGCGCCCTCTTCGATCGTCGCGCCCGCTTCGCGCAGCTTGTCGATCACCGCGTCGAGGATGTGCGCACGCATGCCGGTGAGCGTCACGTCGCCGCCCGCCGCCGCGACCGCGCAAAGGAACGTGCCCGCCTCGATCCGGTCCGGGATCACCGCATGCGTCGCGCCGTGCAGGCGCTCGACGCCCTGGATCACGAGCCGGTCGGTGCCGATCCCGTCGATCTTCGCGCCCATTTCGACGAGCAGATGCGCGAGGTCCGTCACTTCCGGCTCGCGCGCGGCGTTCTCGATCACCGTCTCGCCGTCGGCGAGCGTCGCCGCCATCAGCAGATTCTCGGTGCCCGTGACGGTGATCATGTCGGTGACGATCCGCGCGCCCTTCAGGCGCTTCGCGCGCGCCTCGACGTAGCCGTGCTCGATGCGGATCTCGGCGCCCATCGCCTGCAGGCCCTTGATGTGCTGGTCGACTGGGCGCGCGCCGATCGCGCAGCCGCCCGGCAGCGACACCTTCGCGTAGCCGAAGCGCGCGAGCAGCGGGCCGAGCACGAGGATCGACGCACGCATCGTCTTCACGAGCTCGTAAGGCGCGACCGGGTTGTCGACGCGCGACGCATCAAGCAACACCCGCGCGCCGTCCGTCTCCTCGCGCATGCCCATTTGGCCGAGCAGCGCGAGCGTCGTGCGCACGTCCTTCAGGTTCGGCACGTTCTCGAGGCGCACGGGCTCGGCGCTCAGCAGGCCCGCGCAGAGGATCGGCAGCGCGGCGTTCTTCGCGCCCGACACGGCGATCTCGCCGGCAAGGCGCCGGCCGCCCTCGATCACGAGCTTGTCCGCTCCGTGCGCATGCGTTTGCCGATTGCCGGCCGGGGTTTCCGTGGCGACGCGCTCGACGGCGTCGCGTTCGTTGACGGTGACTTGCACTGACTGTTTCCGTTTATGCATTCTGCCATTCGGCGGGCGTCAGCGTCTTCATGCTGAGCGCGTGGATTTCCTGCTTCATGCGATCGCCAAGCGCCGCGTAGACGAGCTGATGCCGCTGAATCGGCCGCTTGCCCTCGAAGGCGGGCGACACGATCGTCGCGAAGAAATGCTGGCCGTCGCCTTCGACTTCCAGATGCGTGCAGGCAAGGCCCGCCGCGATGTATTGCTTGACCAGTTCGGGAGTCGGCAACATGAAATGCTCCTGTCAGTACGCGCTGGGCCGCCCGGCGCGATTCGGCGCGCGCGGCGGGGCGGCGGCGAACGCGGCGCGCGGCCGTCGATTCATATCAATGACGCAGTTTGTAGCCGGTGGCGAGCAGCCGCATCGCGATCAGCGCGAGCAGCGCGAAGAAGCCGGCGACGATCGCGAGGCTCGCGAGCGGATTCACGTCGGCGACGCCGAAGAACCCGTAGCGGAAGCCGTCGATCATGTAGAAGAACGGATTGAGCCGCGACACCTCGCGCCACACGGGCGGCAGCGAGTGCGTCGAATAGAACACGCCCGACAGGAACGTGAGCGGCATGATGAGGAAGTTCTGGAACGCGGCGAGCTGGTCGAACTTCTCGGCCCAGATGCCGGCGATCAGCCCGAGCGTGCCGAGAATCGCCGAGCCGAACAGCGCGAACGCGACGATGTAGAACGGCGCGGCGAAGCTCATCGGAATGAACCAGACCGTGACGACGAACACGCCCGCGCCGACCGCGAGCCCGCGCACGACGGACGCGAGCACGTACGCGCCGAAGATGTCCGCGTACGACAGCGGCGGCAGCAGCATGAACACGAGGTTGCCCGTGATCTTCGACTGGATCAGCGACGACGAGCTGTTCGCGAACGCATTCTGCAGCACGCTCATCATCACGAGGCCGGGCACGAGGAAGCTCACGTACTCGACGCCCGGATACACCTCGACGCGCCCCGTCAACGCATGGCCGAAGATCGTCAGATAGAGCAGCGCCGTGACGACGGGCGCGAGCACCGTCTGGAACGACACCTTCCAGAACCGCAGAATTTCCTTGTAGAACAGCGTGCGAAACCCGCTCATGCCAACCCCTCGATCACATCGGCGCCGTTCATCACCTGCACGAACACATCCTCCAGATCGGCCTTGCGGATTTCGATCTCGTCGAAGCCGCAGCCGGCCGCGCGGCAGAGCGACAAGATCCGCTCGACCTCGTCGTAATCGGCGATCCGCAGCAGATGCTCGGGCGCCGTGGCGGGCGCGGCCTCCGCTTCGAGCGCGCGCAACTCGGCGGGCAGCACGCCGTGCGACAGCCGCAGGAACAGCTGCAGCCCCGAGAAGCGCTGCAGCAGCGCGCGTGTGCGGTCGAGCGCGACGACTTCGCCGCGCCTGAGCATCGCGATGCGGTCGCAGAGCGACTCCGCTTCCTCGAGATAGTGGGTGGTCAGCACGATCGTGTGGCCTTCGCGATTGAGCCGCGAGATGAACTTCCACAGCGTCTGGCGCAGCTCGACGTCGACGCCCGCGGTCGGCTCGTCGAGCACGATCACGGGCGGCCGGTGCACGAGCGCCTGCGCGACGAGCACGCGCCGCTTCATCCCGCCCGACAGCGCGCGCATGTTCGCGTCGGCCTTTTCGGTGAGGTCGAGGTTCGCCATCACTTCGTCGATCCAGTCGTCGTTGCGGTGCAGGCCGAAGTAGCCGGACTGGATGCGCAGCGTCTCGCGCACCGTGAAGAACGGATCGAACACGAGCTCTTGCGGCACGACGCCGAGCGCGCGCCGCGCCGCCCGGAAATCCTTGACGACGTCGTGGCCGCGCACGGTGACGGTGCCTTCGTCGGCGCGCGCGAGGCCGGCGAGAATGCTGATGAGTGTGGTCTTGCCTGCGCCGTTCGGGCCGAGCAAACCGAAAAACTCGCCTTCCTCGACCGACAGGCTGACGCCCTTGAGCGCCTGAAGCGACTTGTAGCGCTTCTTGACGTGACGGATTTCTATGGCTGACATGACTGAGCGCGGCACGACGGCCGCGACGCCTTCTTTATGCTCGATGCGAAAGGGGGAATTGGGGACCGTTCGGCAGCCCCGCAAAACGGTTGATTATAGGGCAAACCGGCGAAGCCGATCGTCGTGGGAACCCGTAGCCGGAGCCCGGGCGCATGATGCGCGTCGCAAACGCGTCGCGCGCTCGCTTCGGCGCATTCGCCGCGCCCGGCCCGGGCGGGCGGCGGGCCCTGCCTCATCGATCAGCGGAACGAAGACGGGCTCGCGAACGGCGCAACGGCCGTCGGCGAACCCGGACGCGGGCGTCAATGTCGCCCGGAGAGAAGCGTGTCGATGCCGTACGCCTGCGCGAGACTCGCGAGCTTCGGCGGCAGATTGAGGATGTCGAGCGTCACGCCGCGCGCACGCGCGGCGCGCTGCCAGGCGAGCAGCACCGAGAGCGCCGACGAATCGAATTGCGCGAGCGCCCCGCAGTCGACGGCCGTCGCGCCCGCGTCGATGCGCGCGAGCCCTTGCGCGAGCGCGGCCTTCGCGCTCGCGTGGGTCAACGTCGCGCCGGAGTCGAAGCGGCTCACGATGCCTGCTTGCCCGAGGCAAGCTGCTGGTTGCGCTCGGTCAGGAACTGGATCAGGCCGTCGACGCCGCTTTGCTGGATCTTCTCGTTGAACTGCTGCTGGTAGGTCTGGATCAGCCAGGCGCCCAGCACGTTCAGGTCATAGACGCGCCAGCCCTGCGCCGTCTTGTACAGCCGATAGTCGATCTGCACCGGTTGGCCGTTGTTCATCGCGACCGTGCGCACGACTACATCCGTCGCGTCCGAATCCGCGCGGAACGGCGGGTACTGGATCTGCTGGTCCGGCTTCAGCTGCGCGAGCGCGCCCGAATAAGTGCGGATCAGCAGCTGCTTGAACTGCTCGATCACCTGCTGCTGCTGGGCGGGCGTCGCGGTGCGCCAGTTGCGGCCCATCGCGAGCTGCGTCGTGCGGCGGAAATCGGTGTACGGCAGGATGTCCTTGTTGACGATCGTGATGATGCGGGCGGTATCGCCCTGCCTGATCGTCTGCGCGCGCACTTCGTCGAGCACCTGCTGCGTCGCGGACTTGATCAGCGCCTGCGGATTCGACTGGTCGACTTCCGCGTGCGCGGCGGCCGCGCCAAACGAAAACAGCGCGGCAAAGACGGGGATCAGAAACAGTTTCTTCATAGGTATGCCCTGCTTATGTGGGTCAATGCCAAACTTTGAACCGTCGGCGGCGGCGCAAGTTCGCGCCGGCCGCCGTCAGAATCGTTTCCGGCTGTAACGAATGTAAGTGCCGGGGTCAATGTAGCCGGATGCTCGGGAAACGGATGCCGCCCGGCGACGGCGGCACGACCTGTTGAGCAGGCACGTTGGTCGCGCTGCTCGGGTTCGGCACCGCGGCCGATGCGGGCGCCGCCACGGCCGGCGCCGCGCCCGACGCCGCCGAAGGCACGGACGCGGCCGCCGGCGCCGACGCGGCAGCCGCGCCGCTCGCCGGCGCCGCGGCGCCCTCTTCCGGCATTTCGTAATTCGGCGGCGGCGCTTCGTTGCCGTAATCCGGCAGGTTCGACTGCGCGCTCGCGCCGCCGCCGATCAGCGCCTGGCGGCGCTGCAGGTACGCGTTGCGCACGAACGAATATTTGTCGATCGCGGCCGCCTCGAGCACGTCGCCCGCGCCGAGCAGGTTCGCGCGCGTGTTGACGAGGTTCAGGCCGAACAGCCCCCAGCTCACGCTGTCGGGCCGCACGTAGGTGAGCGGATTGCCCGCGTAATCGACGGCAAGGCCGGCCGTGTCGCGAATCGTGCTCGGGCCGAGCAACGGCAGCACGAGGTATGGACCGCTCGGCACGCCGTAGTGGCCGAGCGTCACGCCGAAGTCGCTCGTATGCTTCGGCAGCTTCGCGAGCGTCGCGACGTCGAACAGGCCGCCGACGCCGAACACGGTGTTGATCACGACCCGCATGATGTCGCCGACGCCGTCGGCGATCTTCAGCTGCACGATGTTGTTCGCGGCGACGTACACGTCGCCGATGTTCGAGAAGAAGTTCGTCACGCTGTCGCGCACCGGCTGCGGCACCGCCCACTGGTAGCCGCGCGCGACCGGCTTGAGCGCGTACTGGTCGACCTTGTCGTTGAACGTATACATCGTCCGGTTGAAGCCTTCGAACGGATCGCCCTTCGTCGGCGTCTGGACCGTCGCGCAACCGCTCAATGCCGCGGCGGCCGTAATCGCCAGCACCGCGTGTCTGATGCGGATCGTCTGCATGATGTTCTTCCCCTCGGTTCTTCTCTCGGATTCCGCTTGCGCGACGCTCACTGCGCGGCCGCGCCCGATGCCGCCGGCGCGGGCGCGGGCACAGGCGCGCCCGGCGCCGCGGCGGCCGGCTTCGCGCCGCCCGCGTCCGCGGCCTTGCTGTACAGGAACTGCCCGATCAGGTTCTCGAGCACGATCGCCGACTGCGTCATCGTAATCGTGTCGCCCGCCTTCAGCATTTCCGTGTCGCCGCCCGGATCGAGGCCGATGTACTGCTCGCCGAGCAGGCCCGACGTGAGGATCTTCGCCGACGAATCCTTCGGAAACGGGTATTGCTTGTCGAGATCGACCGTGACGAGCGCCTGGTAGGTGTTCGAGTCGAAGCCGATCGCCTTCACGCGGCCGACCACGACGCCCGCGCTCTTCACGGCCGCGCGCGGCTTCAGGCCGCCGATGTTGTCGAACTTCATCTTCACCGCGTAGGTCGGCTGAAACGACAGCGAGCTCATGTTGCCGACCTTCAGCGCGAGGAACAGCAGCGCGAGAAAGCCCAACACCACGAAGAGGCCGACCCAGAAGTCGAGAGCAGTCTTTTTCATCGTCATCCCAGAAAAGGCTTAGCTGAACATCAACGCGGTCAGCAGGAAATCGAGGCCGAGTACGGCGAGCGACGCGTACACGACAGTCTTGGTCGTCGCGTGCGACACGCCTTCGGGCGTCGGCTTCGCTTCGTAACCCTGAAACAGCGCGATAAACGTGACGGCGAAGCCGAACACGACGCTCTTGATCACGCCGTTGCCGACGTCGGCCCACACTTCGACGCCGCCTTGCATCTGCGACCAGAACGCGCCGGGATCGACGCCGATCAACAGCACGCCGACGACGTAGCCGCCGAGCACGCCGACCGCGCTGAAGATCGCGGCGAGGAGCGGCATCGCGATGACGCCCGCCCACATCCGCGGCGCGATCACGTTCTTCAGCGGATCGACCGCCATCATCTCGAGCGCGGTCAGTTGCTCGCCCGCCTTCATGAGGCCGATCTCGGCCGTGAGCGACGTGCCCGCGCGCCCCGCGAACAGGAGCGCCGACACGACGGGGCCGAGCTCGCGCACGAGCGACAGCGCGACGAGCAAGCCGAGCGCCTGCTCGGAGCCGTAGCGGTTCAGCGTGTAGTAGCCCTGCAGGCCGAGCACGAAACCGACGAACAGCCCCGACACGGCGATGATCACGAACGAGTAATTGCCGAGGAAATGGATCTGCTTCGTGACGAGCCGCGGCCGCCTCAGGAGCGAGAAGAACTCGAGCACGACGCGCACGAACATCCGGGTCGCGTAGCCCGTGCGCTCGAGTCCGCCGAGCACGAAACGTCCGATCGCGCTGATCATCTGCGCCCTCCGCCAAGGCCGAAATCCGCCGCGAGCGGCTGGCTCATGTAGTGAAATTTGAACGGGCCGTCCGGCGCGCCGTCGATGAACTGGCGCACGCTCGGATCGGTCGACGCGCGCAGCGCGTCGGGCGTGCCCTCGGCGAGAACGCCGCCGTTCGCGAGGAAGTAGACGTAGTCGGCGATCGCGAACGATTCCGGCACGTCGTGCGTGACGAGGATCGACGTCGCGCCGAGCGCGTGGTTCAGCGTGCGGATCAGGTTCGCCGTGATGCCGAGCGAAATCGGGTCGAGGCCCGCGAACGGCTCGTCGTACATGATGAGCTGCGGATCGAGCGCGATCGCGCGCGCGAGCGCGATGCGCCGCGCCATCCCGCCCGACACCTCGGACGGCATCAGGTTGCGCGCGCCGCGCAGGCCGACCGCGTTGAGCTTCATCAGCACGAGATCGCGGATCAGCTCTTCCGGCAGATCCGTGTGCTCGCGCAGCGCGAACGCGACGTTGTCGAACACCGACATGTCGGTGAAGAGCGCACCGAACTGGAACAGCATGCCCATCTTGCGGCGCAGCGCGTAGAGACCCTCACGCGTCTGCGCGCCGACATCGGCGCCGTCGAACAACACCTGGCCGCGACGTGCGCGCACGAGCCCGCCGATCAGGCGCAGCACGGTGGTCTTGCCGCAGCCCGAACCGCCCATCACCGCGACCACCTGGCCGCGCGCGAAACGCATGTTCAAGTTCGACAGGACGAGACGCTCGCCGTAGCCGAAAGCGACGTCGCGAAGCTCTAGCAGGGACTCGGAGGAGGAGCTCACGGAGCTGGCAATCCTTATACGCAGAACGCCGAATTATAGGGCCTGCCTCGGAATGATGTCGTGAAGGCTTCTCAAGCGTTCCAGTCAGAGATTGTCAAATTATCGTCCGAATTTTTGCTGCAACGCAACAATCGCCGCCCGGTAGTCGGCCGCGCCCGTGATCGCGCTGACGACGGCCGCGCTGCCGACGCCCGCCGCCAGCACCGCGCCGAGGGTGTCGACGGCGATTCCGCCGATCGCGACGAGCGGCGCCTGCGGCCCAGCGAAGCGCGCATAGCGCGCGAGCCGCGCGAGCCCCTGCGGCGGCGCGGCGACCGCCTTCGTCGCGGTCGCGAATATCGGGCCGAGCGCGAGGTAGCTCGGCTTCAACTGCAGCGCGACCAGCATTTCGTAGTACCCATGGCTCGACAGGCCGAGGCGCACGCCCGCTCGCGCGATCGCCGCCAGATCGGCGGTCTCGAGATCCTCCTGGCCGAGGTGCACGCCGTACGCGCCCGCGTCGAGCGCGAGCCGCCAGTGATCGTTGATGAACACGCGCGCGTCCGGATGGCGGCGGCCCGCGGCCACGGCCCGCTCGACCTCCGCGCGCAGCGCATCGGGCGACGCGTCCTTCACGCGCAGTTGCACGGTCTTCACGCCGCAGTCGAGCACGCGCTCGATCCACTCGGCGCTCGGCAGCACCGGATACAGGCCGAGCCGCTGCGGACACGGCGGGAACGCGGGCTTCGGCGCGGCGGGCACGCCGAGCGCGCGGGGAAAGCGCGCGGCATCGACGGGCCACGGATCGTCGCCGCGCGCATCGTCGCCGTCGCGCCACGCGAGCGCGAGCACGAGCGCGTCGGACGCCGGAAAACCGCAATCGAGAAACGCGGCGAGCGCCGCGATCCAGTCGTCGGCGAGCGGCCCGCGCGCGGCGAGCGCATGGCGCGCCGCACCCGTGTGGAGCGTCGCCGATACGTCATCGATCACGATCGCCTGCGCGCCCGCCGCCGTCAGCCGCGCGATGTGCGCGGCGTGCGCATCGGCGTCGCCCGCGATCGCGACCCACAGGTCGCCCGCGCGCGGATGCTCGGGCGGCGCAAGGCAAATGCGCGTGCGCATGTCGGGCGACGGCCATACGCCGAGCGTCGCGCGAATCCGCTCGGCAGTCTCGGTGAGCTCGTCGGCGGGCGGCCAGAATGCGTTGGGGAGCGCCGGGCTCATGCGTGGCTCCCGTCCTGGTGCCAGAACGGCATCCCGACGACGGGCGTGCTCGCGTGCGCGGTCTCGCGCGCCTCCATCGCCCCCGCGAGATACGCGGCGCGCCCGGCCTCGACGCCCTGCGCGAACGCGCGCGCCATGATCTCCGGATGCGTCGCCTGCGACACGGCCGTGTTGAGCAGCACGCCGTCGAAGCCCCACTCCATCACCTGGCACGCGTGCGACGGCACGCCGAGCCCCGCGTCGACGATGAGCGGCACATCCGGCAGCCGCTCGCGCAGCACGCGCAGCCCGTACGGATTCACGACGCCCTTGCCGGTGCCGATCGGCGCGCCCCACGGCATCAGCACCTCGCAGCCGGCGTCGAGCAGGCGCCGGCCGATCACGAGATCCTCGGTGCAGTACGGCAGCACCTTGAAGCCTTCCTTGACCAGCAGCGTCGCCGCTTCGATGAGGCCGACGGGGTCCGGCTGCAGCGTGTAGTCGTCGCCGATCAGCTCGAGCTTGATCCAGTCGGTCTCGAACACCTCGCGCGCCATCTGCGCGGTCGTCACTGCCTCGGCCACCGTCTGGCAGCCCGCGGTGTTCGGCAACAGCGGCACGTCGTGGCGCTTGAGCAGATCGAAGAAGCCGGCCTCGGCCGCGCCGGCGTTCATCTGGCGCCGCAGCGCGACCGTCACCATGCCCGGCCGCGCGGCCGCGATCGAATCGGACAGCGACTGCAGCGACGGATAGCGCGACGTGCCGAGCAGCACGCGGCTCGCGAAGGTTTTGCCGTGCAGCGTGAGCGTGTCGGCGGAGGAAAGAGGCGTCATCGGAAGATCCTGTGGGAACGGGGTGCGGAGGCGATGCCGGCGCGCCGGCGCATCAGCCGCCCGCGACCGGATGCACGACGTCGAGCTTGTCGCCCGCGGCGAGCGCGCGCGCCGCGTGCTGCGTGCGCGCGACGAACGCGCCGTTGACCGCGACCGCGAACGGCGGCTGCACGCCGTACGCCGCGAGCGCGTCGGCGACCGTCGCGCCGTCGGGCAGCGAGAGCGTCTGTTGATTGATCTGGATGTCCATGATGGCTGTCGATGTCGGTTGATCGGTTCGTCGGGCCGCGCTCAGGCAGGCGCGTGGTGCGCGGCGCCGTGCTGCAGCAGCGCCGGCCAGCGCGCGTCGCACCGCCACGCGGCGAACGTGTCGGCGTCCCTCACCGTGCGTTCGACGAGCGCCTGCGCGAAGCGCGCCGCCGTATCGGCGACTTCCGGCGCGATCATGAAGCCGTGCCGATACAGGCCGTTGACCGCGAGCGTCGCGCCGCCGTCCCAGACGAGCGCCGGGCGATGATCCGGCAGCGTCGGCCGGCATTGCGAATTCAGTTCGAGAATGCGCGCCTCGCCGAACGCCGGGTGCACCGAGAACGCGGCGCTCAGCAGCTCGAGCGCGGAGCGCACGCTGACGGGCGACATGTCCTCGCCTTCGATCTCGGTCGCGCCGATCACGTAAAGATCGTTCTCCTTCGGCGCGACATAGAGCGGATAGCGCGGGTGCAGCAGCCGCACGGGGCGCGTGAGGCCGATGCCCGGCGCATGCACGCGCGCGACCTCTCCGCGGATGCCGCGCAGCGTCGGCATCTGCGCCTTCGCGCCGAGCCCGCGGCAGTCGATCGTGATGCGCGCGGCGGGCGCCGCCTGCGGCTCGATCGCCGTATTCCAGTGCGCATCGACGCCGCGCTCCGCAAGGCCCGCGGCGAGCGCGCGCAGCACCTGTCGATTGTCGAGCTGGCCCTCGCGCGGCAGCAGCAGGCCGTGCGCGAAGCGCCCGGCGAGCGCCGGCTCGGCCGCGTCGACCTGCGCGCCCGCGAGCGCGACGAGGCCGCCGTCGAGCAACTCCGCGCTCGCGTTCGCGCGCACGCGACGCTCGAAGAGCGGCGCTTCCGCGCGGTCCGCGTGATGCCAGACGACGAGCGTGCCGTTGCGCTGGAAGAACACGGGTTCGGGCAGCTCCGCGAGCCAGCGCGGCCAGAGATCGAACGACGCGACGCCGAGATCGGTGACGAAGCGCTCGGCGCTCGCCGCTTCGGCGAGCGGCGCGAGCATCGCCGCCGCGACCCACGCGGCGGAGCCCGAGCCTGCCGCGTCGCCGCGCTCGTACAGCGCGACGCGGTGCCCCGCGCCCGCGAGACGCCATGCGATCAGGCGGCCGACGAGGCCGCCGCCCAGCACCGCGAAATCGGGCTCAGACGCACGCAGGTTCATCGCATCCGCCCGTCGTGTTCGTCACATGAAAGCGGCTCGAAGCGGGAGCCGGGAAATCCGCCGCGGCCGACGGCTCGCAGCGAAGCAAAAGAACTGAAGATTGCACGGTCATCGATACCTTCCGTCACGCGCGAAGATGCGCACCCAAAAGGACGAAACCGGCGACTGAGGCCGGCCGGGACTCGCGATGCGCGCGGCTCGCCGAAGCGACGGCGCGGGCATGGCCCGGCGGGATCGGAAACTTCCCGCGCCGGTATTACCCGGATCGGGTGCGAAGGGTCTCTCTCAGCCTCGCCGCGCATCCGGCCACGCCGATTCGGCAGGGCCGAGGCACGCGAAGCACCCCTGTTTCGTCGGCGGTCATTAGACCATAAAAGCGGAAACGGCCGCAAACCTCGCGCTGCGGCAAATTCGCCTGCCGCGCGGCGGCGCTGGCACAATGCCCGCTGGGCACGGCGCGCGAGCGAGCATCGCCGCGGCGCCGAGCCAGTGCCGTTCCCGGCATTAAGCGCCGTTTAAGGCGCGCTCGCCAGAATCCGCGGCACGCACGCCGCGCGCGGCGCCGAACGGACGCGCCGGGCGCGGCCCGGTTGTCCGCCCGGCGTCGCCGGCCTCACATCAGGAAGCTCATGACTCAATCGATGCAAGTCCTCGCCCCCGTCCCGGACGGCCCGACGCAATCCCCGCCTCCCGTATCCACGTGGAGCCTCATCAAGCCCTATTGGGTTTCCGAGGAGTGGAAAGTCGCGTGGGGCCTGCTCGTCACGATCGTCGCGATCAACCTGACGCTCGTGTGGATCAACGTGCGGATCAACTCGTGGAGCGCATCGTTCTACAACGCGCTGCAATCGAAGGACGTGCGCGACTTCCCGAGCCTGCTGATCACGTTCGCCGTGCTCGCGTTCGCGTTCATCATCCTCGCGGTGTACGGCCTCTATCTGCGCCAGATGCTCGGCTTCCGCTGGCGCCAGTGGCTGACGACGCGCTTCCTGCACGAATGGCTCGGCGAGCGCAACTTCTACCGGATCGAGCGCGACCGGCTCGCCGACAACCCCGATCAGCGGATCGCGGACGACCTGCAATCGCTCGCGTCGACGACGCTGTCGCTATCGCTCGATCTGCTGTCGACGGTCGTCACGCTGGTCTCGTTCGCGACGATCCTCTGGTCGATCGCCGGCGCGGCGACGATCTCGCTCGGCGGCCACGCGATCACGATTCCCGGCTACATGGTGTGGGTCGCGATGATCTACGCGATCGCGGGCTCCTACGTGATGCACCGCTTCGGCCATCCGCTCGTGTCGATCAACTACCAGCAGCAGCGCGTCGAGGCGGACTTCCGCTTCAGCCTGATCCGCATCCGCGAGAACGCCGAGCAGATCGCGTTCTACAACGGCGAGCCCGTCGAAACCGCGCACGAGCAGAACCTGTTTCAGCGAATCCGCGAAAACTGGTGGCGCGTGATGCGCTACACGAAGCGCCTCACGTTCGTGCTGAACTTCTATGCGCAGCTCGCGAGCCTCTTTCCGATCGCAGTCGCCGCGCCCCGCTACTTCGCGGGCGCGTTCACGTTCGGCGTGCTGATCCAGATCAGCCGCGCGTTCAGCACCGTCAGCGACTCGTTCTCGT
Organism: Burkholderia sp. MSMB1498; assembly: GCF_001526245.1. Taxonomy (NCBI): domain Bacteria; kingdom Pseudomonadati; phylum Pseudomonadota; class Betaproteobacteria; order Burkholderiales; family Burkholderiaceae; genus Burkholderia; species Burkholderia sp. MSMB1498. Next base: position 27,153 of record NZ_LOYJ01000124.1, on the reverse strand, counting down.
GGTTCATCAACAGTTACGGCACGCTCGCCGAGTGGCGCGCGACCGTCAACCGTCTGCGCGAATTCAAGCGCGTGATGGGCGCGTCGCATCTGAAGGAAGCGATGTCGCCCGCGACCGAGCGCGGCGGCATCAACCTGCACTACGTCGACGCGCCGCAGATCACGACGTCGGGCCTGAAGCTCGCGCTGCCGAACGGCGCCGCGCTCGCGTCGATCGGCGACGTCGCGATCGAGCCCGGCTCGCGCTGGCTCGTGCGCGGGCCGTCCGGCTCCGGCAAGAGCACGCTGATGCGCGCGCTCGCGGGGCTCTGGCCGTTCGGCGACGGCGCGATCGACGCGCCCGTCGACGCGCGGATGATGTTCGTTCCGCAGCAGAGCTATTTGCCGATCGGCACGCTGAAGGCGGCGCTCGCGTATCCGTCGGCCGTCGACACGTTCAGCGACGACGCGTGCCGCGACGCGCTGCGCGCGTGCGGCCTCGGCGACTACGTCGAGCGGCTCGCCGAGACGGGCCACTGGACGCGCATCCTGTCGCCCGGCGAGCAGCAACGCCTCGCGGGCGCGCGCGTGCTGCTGCACAAGCCCGATTACCTGTTCCTCGACGAGGCGACGAGCGCGCTCGACGCCGACAACGAAGCGCGCCTCTACCGGCTCTTCGACGAGCGGCTGCCGAAGGCGGCGATCGTCAGCATCGCGCACCGCGAATCGGTTGCGTCGTTCCACGAGCAGACGCTCGACGTGCGCCGCGACGAAGCGAGAGTCGCCGCGTGAGCGGCGCGCGCGAGCGCGTCGTGCTGATCACGGGCGCGGGCTCGGGGATCGGCGCGGCGCTCGCAGCCAGGCTCGCCGCGCCCGGCGTCGCGATGATGCTGCACGCGCGCGGCGCAGGCGACGCCGCTTGGCCGCATCGCCGAGCCGGACGACGTCGCGGCGCTGATCGCGTTTCCGCTCTCCGATGAAGCGCGCCACATCACCGGGCAGGTGATTCACATCGACGGCGGGTTGACGCTCGGCTGAACGTGCCGGCGGATTAACGAAACGGTTCGAACGGCCGCGTTGGCGTTGGCGTTGGCGTTGGCGTTGGCGTTGGCGTTGGCGTTGGCGTTGGCGTTGGCGTTGGCGTTGGCGTTGCCAAGCGCCCAACGCCAACGCATTCGGCTAGGACCTGTTCCCCGGCCGAGTCGAAGCATGACGTCGAACGATGCAAGGACGATGGCCGAGCCGCCGTCGGACAGCATGCTAAGCCCGCGCAGCTACGCAAGCCCGCCTGCGTAGCTGCGTAGACGCGCCGCCGTCACTCCGGCAGCGCCGCCGCCGCGAGCACCCGATGCTCGGCGCCCGCGCGCGTGAGGACGCTCTCGTAGAGCGTGAGCGTTTCGAACCGCAACGCGAGCGGCATGCGGCTCGCACCATCGTTCGCGCCGTCGGGCGCCACGCGATGCGCGTCGCGCGGGAATCGCGCGATCGTCACGTGCGGCTTGAACGCGCGGCTGTCGGGCGGCAAGCCGAGCTCGGCGAGCGCGCCGGCCACGCGCTCGCCGAGCGCGAGCAACCGGGGCTGCGGCGCGAGCTCCGCGACGACGAGCCGCGCATGCGCGGTGCTCGGCCAGCAGACGACGCGCTCGACGCCGACGGGCGGCACCGCGTCGACGGCCGCGAGCCCGGCGAGGCGCGCGCCGAGCCGCTCGCTCTTCGTCCGCTCGATCGCGCCGAGGAACGCGATCGTCACGTGCAGCTGATCGCGCGGCGTGCGCCGCGCGCCGGCGGCGACAGGGAACGCCGCGAGCGCGTCGCGCGACGCCGGATCGAGCGTCAGCGCGACGAAGCAGCGCAGCCGGTCGCCCGCCATCTTCACCGTGCGGAGCCGAACGGCTCCGCGGCCCCCGTTGCCCCGGCCGCGCCCGCGCCGCGTCCCGCCGCGAGCTTGTCGCCCTGCGGCAGCGGCCCGTGCTCACCCCACACGTCGTCCGGGAGCACCTTCGCGAGCTCGGGAATCGTCCTGCGCGTGAACACCGGATCGGTCACGCCCGCCGCGCGCTGGCGCTGGTAATCGCGCCACGCGGCGAGCGCGTACTTGCCGAGCATGAGGATCGCGAGCAGGTTGATGAGCGCCATCAGGCCCATGCTGGTATCGGCCATCGCCCACACGAGCGGCAGTTGGCCGACGCTGCCGAACATCACCATCCCGAGCACCGCGAGGCGGAACACCAGCAGCGCGCCGCGCCGGCTCGTGACGAATTCGACGTTGCCTTCCGCATACGCGTAGTTGCCGATCACCGAAGAAAACGCGAGGAAGAAGATCGCCACCGCCATGTAGATGCCTCCCCAATCGCCGACGTGGCTCGAGATCGCGCGCTGCGTGAGCGCCGCGCCTTCCATCGACGTGCCCGCCTCGTACTGCCCCGACAACAGGATCACGAACGCGGTCGCGCTGCAGATCACGATCGTGTCGACGAACACGCCGAGCATCTGAATCAGGCCCTGCGTGACCGGATGCCGCGTGCTCGCGGTCGCGGCCGCGTTCGGCGCGCTGCCCATCCCGGCCTCGTTCGAGAAGAGGCCCCGCTTCACGCCGATCGACACCGCCTGGCTCACCGCGTAGCCGGCGAAGCCGCCCGCCGCCTGCTCGAAGCCGAACGCGCTCTTCACGATGAGCACGATCATGTCCGGCACGAGCGCGACGTGCGTCGCGACCGCATAGACGGCAAGCGCGAGATAGCCAATCGCCATCACGGGCACGATCACCTGCGCGACATGCGCGATCCGGCGAATGCCGCCGAAGATGATCGGCGCCGTCAGCGCGACGAGCCCGAGCCCGACCGCGGCGCGGCTCACGCCGAACGACGTGTTGAACGCCTCGGCGATCGCATTCGCCTGCACCGCGTTGAACACGAAGCCGAACGCGAGGATCAGCGACAGCGAGAACAGCACGCCGAAGCCGCGCGAGCGCAGCCCGATCTGGATGTAGTACGCGGGGCCGCCGCGATACGTGCCGTCATGATGCGACACCTTGAAGATTTGCGCGAGCGTCGCCTCGACGAACGCCGACGACATCCCGACGAGCGCCGTCACCCACATCCAGAAGATCGCGCCCGGGCCGCCTACCGTCATCGCGACCGCGACGCCCGCGATGTTGCCCGTGCCGACGCGGCTCGCGAGCCCGGTCGCGAACGCCTGGAACGACGAGATGCTGCCCGGCTCGCCCTTGCTGCCGACGAGGCGCATGCTGAGAAACAGCGCGCGCAGTTGGATCATCCTGAAGCGCAGCGTGAACCACACGCCCGCGCCCAGCAGCAGCGCAATCAGCACGTAGTTCCAGAGAATGCCGTTGATGCCGTCGATCAACGCATGCACGAAGCCTTCCATCCATCATCTCCTGATTTGGGGTCGGATTTTGTCTTGATTCCGGTCTTAGCCGGCCGAGGGCCGACATGATATGACAGGTTTCGCCGACTCTTACAAAATGAAATTTTTGTAGAGGAAGATGAAAGGCCGCGCGCCGGGTGCGGCGCGCGCCGCCGGCTCCGCCGCCGCGAGCCGCGCGATGCCTGCAAAGCGCGCACGGCGAAGCGATCGCGCAAAAAAAACGGGCGTCCATGCGGACGCCCGGTTCGTCGAAGCGGCGCTGCGGCGAACGCCGGCGCGTTCAGCGCGGCAGTTCCGAGCTGCCCATCAGGTACGCGTCGACCGAGCGCGCGCACTGGCGGCCTTCGCGGATCGCCCAGACGACGAGCGACTGGCCGCGGCGCATGTCGCCCGCGGCGAACACCTTGTCGACCGACGTGTAGTACGCGCGGTCGCCTTCGGTGCCCGCGCGCGCGTTGCCGCGTGCGTCCTTCGCAACGCCGAACGCCTCGAGCACGGGCGCAACCGGCTGCGTGAAGCCCATCGCGAGCAGCACGAGATCGGCCTTGATCTCGAACTCGGAATTCGGCACCTCCTGCATCTTGCCGTCGACCCACGCGACGCGCACCGCGATCAGCTTCTCGACCTTGCCGTTCCTGCCTTCGAAGCGCTTCGTCGCGACCGCCCAGTCGCGCTCGCAGCCTTCCTCGTGCGACGACGACGTGCGCAGCTTGATCGGCCAGTACGGCCACACGAGCGGCTTGTCCTCCGCTTCGGGCGGCTGCGGCAGCAGCTCGAACTGCGTGACCTGCTTCGCGCCGTGGCGGTTGGACGTGCCCACGCAGTCCGAGCCCGTGTCGCCGCCGCCGATCACGACGACATGCTTGCCCTTCGCGAGCAGTTGATCGGCCACCTTGTCGCCCGCGTTCACGCGGTTCTGCTGCGGCAGGAACTCCATCGCGTAATGAATGCCGGCGAGCTCGCGGCCCGGCACCGGCAGATCGCGCGGCGTCTCCGAGCCGCCCGCGATCACGACCGCGTCGAATTCGTCCTTCAGCGTCTGCGGCGAAATCGTCTCCTTCGCCATGTTGCCGATCGACTCGGGCAGCGGATCGCGGCCGATGAACACGCTCGTGCGGAACGTCACGCCTTCCGCTTCCATCTGGCGCATCCGGCGGTCGATCAGCCACTTCTCGAGCTTGAAGTCGGGAATCCCGTAGCGCAACAGGCCGCCGATCCGGTCGTTCTTCTCGAACACCGTCACGTCGTGGCCCGCGCGCGCGAGCTGCTGCGCGGCGGCGAGGCCCGCGGGGCCGGAGCCGACGACCGCGACCTTCTTGCCCGTCTTGTGCGCGGCCGGCTGCGGCTCGACCCAGCCTTGCGCCCACGCCTTGTCGATGATCGCGTGCTCGATCGACTTGATGCCGACGGCGTCGTCGTTGATCCCGAGCGTGCACGCCGCTTCGCACGGCGCCGGGCAGATGCGGCCCGTGAACTCGGGGAAGTTGTTGGTCGAGTGCAGCACGTCGATCGCCTGCCGCCAGTCCTGGCGGTACACGAGATCGTTGAAGTCCGGAATGACGTTGTTGACGGGGCAGCCGTTGTTGCAAAACGGGATGCCGCAGTCCATGCAGCGCGCGCCCTGGATCTTCGCGTCCTCGTCGGTCAGCGCCGCGACGAATTCCTTGTAGTGCTTCACGCGCGTGAGCGGCGCTTCGTACGCCTCGTGACGGCGCTCGTACTCCAGAAAACCGGTGATCTTGCCCATGAGGTTCTCTTCTGAATCTGTTGAATCGAGTAAGGGGGACCCGCGCCCGCCCATCGGACGGGCGCGTTCGCTATGTCGTCGAGCTGCTTTGCGTCAGGCGGCGAGCACCTCGCCCGCTTTCTTTTTCGCGCCGATTTCGCCGAGCGCGCGCTTGTATTCGTGCGGGAACACCTTCACGAACTGGCGGCGCGCCGCATCCCAGTTTTCGAGCAGCGACTTCGCGCGCGGCGAGCCGGTGAACTGGAAGTGGCGCTCGACGAGCCCCTTGAGCAGCGCTTCGTCCGTCGCGCCCGCATGCCAGAGCGCGGGATCGATCGTGCGCTCCTGCTCGGCCTGCTGCAGCACCGGATCGAGCGCGACCATCGACTTGTTGCACTTCGCGGCGAACGTGCCGTCCGGGTCGTACACGTACGCGACGCCGCCCGACATGCCGGCCGCGAAGTTGCGGCCCGTCTCGCCGAGCACGACGACCGCGCCGCCCGTCATGTATTCGCAGCCGTGGTCGCCCGTGCCCTCGACGACGGCCGTCGCCCCCGAGTTGCGCACGCAGAAGCGCTCGCCCGCGACGCCGCGGAAGAACGCCTCGCCCTCGAGCGCGCCGTACATCACCGTGTTGCCGCAGATGATGTTTTCCTCGGACTTGCCGCGGAAGTCGTTGGTCGGACGGATGATGATCCGGCCGCCCGACAGCCCCTTGCCGACGTAGTCGTTGCCGTCGCCGACGAGGTCGAGCGTCACGCCCTTCGCGAGGAACGCGCCGAAGCTCTGGCCCGCCGTGCCCTTCAGCTGGATGTGGACCGCGTCGTCGGCGAGGCCGTCGTGGCCGTGCTTCTTCGCGATCGCGCCGGACAGCATCGCGCCGACCGTGCGGTTCACGTTGCGCACCGGCTGGATGAACGACACGTGCTCGCCCTTGTCGATCGCGGCCTTCGCCTTCTCGATCAGCGTGTGATCGAGCGCGCGCTCGAGGCCGTGGTCCTGCGATTCGAGGTGGCGGCGCGCGATGCCTTCGCAGCCTTCCGGCTGGTAGAACACGCGCGAGAAGTCGAGGCCCTTCGCCTTCCAGTGCTCGACGCCGCGGCGCATGTCGAGCAGATCGGCGCGGCCGACGAGATCGTCGAACTTCGCGATGCCGAGCTGCGCCATGATCTCGCGCGCTTCCTCGGCGACGAAGAAGAAGTAGTTGACGACGTGCTCGGGCTGGCCCGAGAACTTCGCGCGCAGCACCGGGTCTTGCGTCGCGACGCCGACCGGGCACGTGTTCAGATGGCACTTGCGCATCATGATGCAGCCTTCGACGACGAGCGGCGCCGTCGCGAAGCCGAATTCGTCCGCGCCGAGCAACGCGCCGATCACGATGTCGCGGCCCGTCTTCATCTGGCCGTCGGCCTGCACGCGGATGCGCCCGCGCAGGCGGTTCAGCACGAGCGTCTGCTGCGTCTCGGCGAGGCCGAGCTCCCACGGCGTGCCCGCGTGCTTGACCGACGACAGCGGCGAAGCGCCCGTGCCGCCGTCGTGGCCCGCGATCACGACGTGATCGGCCTTCGCCTTCGCGACGCCCGCCGCGACCGTGCCGACGCCCACTTCCGACACGAGCTTCACCGAGATGCTCGCAACCGGATTGACGTTCTTCAGGTCGTGGATCAGTTGCGCGAGATCCTCGATCGAATAGATGTCGTGGTGCGGCGGCGGCGAGATGAGGCCGACGCCCGGCACCGAATAGCGCAGCTTGCCGATGTATTCGGACACCTTGTGGCCCGGCAGCTGGCCGCCCTCGCCCGGCTTCGCGCCCTGCGCCATCTTGATCTGGATCTGGTCCGCCGACGCGAGATACTCGGCCGTCACGCCGAAGCGGCCCGACGCGACCTGCTTGATCTTCGAGCGCAGCGAATCGCCTTCCTTCAGCGGAATGTCGCGGACGATTTCGTCGCCGATCACCGATTTCAGCGTGTCGCCGACCTTGATCGGAATGCCGCGCAGCTCGTTGCGATAGCGGTTCTCGTCCTCGCCGCCTTCGCCGGTGTTCGACTTGCCGCCGATCCGGTTCATCGCGATCGCGAGCGTCGTGTGCGCTTCCGTGCTGATCGAGCCGAGCGACATCGCGCCCGTCGCGAAGCGCTTGACGATCTCCTTGGCCGGCTCGACCTCGTCGATCGGAATCGCCTTCATCGGATCGACCTTGAACTCGAACAGGCCGCGCAGCGTCATGTGGCGCTTCGTCTGATCGTTGATCAGGTGTGCGTATTCCTTGTACGTCTGGTACGAGTTGCCGCGCGTCGCGTGCTGCAGCTTCGCGATCGAATCGGGCGTCCACATGTGATCCTCGCCGCGCACGCGGAACGCATATTCGCCGCCCGCGTCGAGCATGTCGGCGAGAACCGGGTTGTCGCCGAACGCGTCGCGGTGCAGGCGGATCGCTTCGTCGGCCACGTCGAACAGGCCGATGCCGCCCACCTTCGACGCCGTGCCCCTGAAGTACTTGTCGACGAGCTCGGTCGACAGGCCGAGCGCCTCGAAGATCTGCGCGCCGGTGTACGACATGTACGTGGAGATGCCCATCTTCGACATCACCTTCTGCAGGCCCTTGCCGACCGCCTTCGTGAAGTTGTAGACCGCCTTCTCCGGCGACAGGTCGCCCGGCAGGCCTTGCGCCATCTTCGCGAGCGTTTCCATCGCGAGGTACGGATGCACGGCCTCCGCGCCGTATCCGGCGAGCAGCGCGAAGTGGTGCGTCTCGCGCGCGGAACCCGTCTCGACGACGAGGCCCGTGCTCGTGCGCAGGCCCTGCTGCACGAGGTGCGTGTGGATCGCCGACGTCGCGAGAAGCGCCGGAATCGCGACGTTCTCCGCATCCGTCTTGCGATCGGACACGATCAGGATGTTGTAGCCCGACTTCACCGCGTCGACGGCTTCCGCGCACAGCGACGCGAGGCGCGCCTCGATGCCTTCCTTGCCCCACGCGACCGGATAGCAGATGTTCAGCTCGTACGCGCTGAACTTGCCGCCCGTGTAACGATCGATCAAGCGGATCTTCGCGATGTCCTTGAAGTCGAGCACGGGCTGCGACACTTCGAGGCGCATCGGCGGGTTGATGTTGTTCGTGTCGAGCAGGTTCGGCTTCGGGCCGATGAACGACACGAGCGACATCACCATGTTTTCGCGGATCGGATCGATCGGCGGGTTCGTGACCTGCGCGAACAGCTGCTTGAAGTAGTGGTAGAGCGTCTTGTTCTTGTTCGACATGACGGCCAACGGCGAATCGTTGCCCATCGAGCCGACCGCTTCCTCGCCCTGCTGCGCCATCGGCGCCATCAGGAACTTCAGGTCCTCCTGCGTGTAGCCGAACGCCTGCTGGCGGTCGAGCAGCACGGCCGACGAGCGGCGCGCGGCGGCCACGTCCTCGTCCTGCGGCTCGATCTCGTCGAGCTTGATGCGCACCGCGTCGATCCAGCTCTTGTACGGCTTCGCGTTCGCGAGGTTGTCCTTCAGCTCCTTGTCGTCGATGATCCGGCCGTGCTCCATGTCGATCAGGAACATCTTGCCCGGCTGCAGCCGCCACTTCTTGACGATCCTCGATTCGGGGATCGGCAGCACTCCCGCTTCCGACGCCATGATCACGAGATCGTCGTCGGTGATGATGTAGCGCGCCGGGCGCAGGCCGTTGCGGTCGAGCGTCGCGCCGATCTGGCGGCCGTCGGTGAACGCGATCGCGGCGGGGCCGTCCCACGGCTCCATCATCGCGGCGTGGTATTCGTAGAACGCGCGGCGGTTGTCGTCCATCAGCGTGTGCTGCTCCCACGCTTCCGGAATCATCATCATCACCGCGTGCACGAGCGGATAGCCCGCCATCACGAGCAGCTCGAGGCAGTTGTCGAACGAGGCCGTATCGGACTGGCCGGGATAGATGAGCGGCCAGAGCTTCGGCAGATCGTCGCCGAGCACGTGCGACGCGATCGCGCCGGTGCGCGCGTTCAGCCAGTTGACGTTGCCCTTCACCGTGTTGATCTCGCCGTTGTGCGCGATCATCCGGTACGGGTGCGCGAGCTCCCACGCCGGGAAGGTGTTCGTCGAGAAGCGCTGGTGCACGAGCGCGAGCGCCGACACGACGCGCTCGTCCTGCAGATCGCGATAGTAGACACCGACCTGGCCCGCGAGCAGCAGCCCCTTGTAGACGACCGTGCGCGCCGACATCGACGGCACGAAGTATTCCTTGCCGTGCTTCAGCTTGAGCGCCTGAATCCGGTGGCTTGCGGTCTTGCGGATCACGTAGAGCTTGCGCTCGAGCGCGTCCGTCACCATCACGTCCTTGCCGCGGCCGATGAAGATCTGGCGGATCACGGGCTCGCTCGCCTTCACCGCGGGCGAGATCGGCATCGCATGGTCGACCGGCACGTCGCGCCAGCCGAGCACGACCTGGCCTTCCGCCTTCACGGTGCGCTCGAGCTCCTGCTCGCACGCGATCCGCGACGCGCTCTCCTTCGGCAGGAAGATCATCCCAACCCCATATTCGCCGGCGGGCGGCAGCGTCACGTCCTGCTTCGCCATTTCCTCGCGGTAGAACGCGTCCGGGATCTGGATCAGGATGCCCGCGCCGTCGCCCATCAGCGGATCGGCGCCGACCGCGCCGCGGTGATCGAGATTCTCGAGGATCTTCAGACCCTGCTCGATGATTTCGTGGCTTTTCTTGCCCTTGATGTGAGCGACGAAGCCGACGCCGCAGGCGTCGTGCTCGTTTTGCGGGTCGTACAGACCTTGCGCGGCGGGAAGCGCGCTCTTCGACTGCTGATGGTCGATCATGGGGACACCGTCGGAAAGGGGCCTCGCGGCCGTTGAACCATGTACTTGTTGCCCGTCGTCCCCCTTCGTGTGGATCGCGACGCGGCCGGCCGGTGCAGGAATGGGTGGGGCTGCGATTGCCGGAATTCGGAATATACGCGACGAATCAAAGGAATAGCAACTAAATCCCGATGTTCGATCCCCAATTACAAACTTGGTGCACGATCACATCATTTTATTGGGGCTGCATAAAAATGGGGCAAAAATGAGCGGCATCCACGGATGCCGCCTCGCGCCGCGCCGCCCGCGCGCTCACTGCTGGATGGGCGGCGTGTTCTCGCGCACCTTGCGGGGCCGTCCGCGCGGCAGCGGCGACACGCGCCGGTTCGCGGTGCGCGCCGCCCATTCGCGGTAGGTTTCGCCGCCGAGCACCCAGCCCTTCAACGTCGCCTGCTGGAGCTGATCGGCCTGACGCTCATCGAGCGGCTGCTCGCACAGCTCCTTGTACGCGCGCTGTCGCTCGAACGGCGTGTTGCCGAGCGCCCAGTAGAGTGGGTGGTCGGTGATCAGGCTGTCGACGGTAAGGCCGACGTGATGCCGATAGCTCGACCAGCGGTACGCGTCCGCGCTCGTCACGAGCTGCGCGCGCACCGGGCTCATCTCGACGACGCGGCTCGCGAGCAGGAAGTAGCGCTCGCCCTCGATGACGGTCGCGCGATAGCGCCCTTCCCACAACGTGCCGCGCCGCGAATAGCGCCGGTTGAAATGCGCGACGTAGCGACGGCCGACGGCCTGCATCGCCTTCGGCAGGCTCGCCTCGTCGCTCGGCGTCACGAGGAGCTGGACCTGGCGCGGCAGCAGCACGTATGCGTGCACCGCCAGATGATGATCGCGCGCCGCCGCCTTCAGGCAATCGATGAATAATTCGTAATCCTGGTCGTCGACGAACGCCGGTTGCTGATCAAGGCCGCGTAGAATCACGTGCTGCGGCTGATCAGGTACGTAAAGTCGTGCTAGCCGTGCCATGCTGAATGTCCATTTGATCGCGTTAGGAAATACCCGAAGGCTCGTATAAGTGCGTCCGCGCCAAAGCCCGCCGCGGTGCGGGAATACGTACGGTCGTGCGAATTCTAGGGAAAACGCTCTAGCTTACAACTCTGTCCTGTTTGAAACACCGTCGTCATAATGAGCACGCCTTTTATCGGAGGAGACAAAGGATGAAACAAAAAATGGCCATTACGGGGGCCGTCGCGCTCGCTTTCGCGGCGGCCGCGAGCACGGCGCACGCGCAATCCGCAGGCAGCTTCTACGTCACGACCGGCTGGTTCCATCTCGCGCCTCAAGACAGCAGCGATCCGCTCAAGGTCATGAACGTCGGCGGCACGCCGGTCAATCACGAGGTGCCCAACACGGGCGCGGGCATCGACAATGCGGACACCATCGGCTTCGCCGCCGGCTACTTCGTGACGGATCACATCGCCACTGAATTGGTCGCCGGGATCCCGCCAAGGTTCAATCTGAACGGCAAAGGCTCGCTCGAACAGTTCGGCGTGCTCGGCCATGCTTACCAATGGAGCCCGGCGCTCCTCCTCAAGTACTACTTCAACGACGCGAAGGCGAAGTTCCGGCCTTACGTCGGCATCGGCGCGTCGTACATCTGGTTCACCGGCGCGAAGATCACCAACAGCGCATTCGAGCGCGGCGCGCTCGGCGGCCCGACCAGCGTGCAGACCAGCAATCAGTGGGCGCCCGTTTTCAATGCAGGCTTCACTTACAACTTCACCGATCACTGGTTCGGCGGGCTGTCGGTGTCGTACATCCCCGTCAGCCTGACGGCCACGCTGACGACGCAGCGCCCGACGCCGATCGGCACGCTCACGCAGACCTCGCAAGCGAAGATCACGCTGAATCCGATCGTGACCTACCTGAACATCGGCTACCGTTTCTAAGCGTAGTCGAATATTTGGGGAATGGTTAATTCCGCTGCAATTTGTAGCGGAATTTTCTTGAGGTTACGAGGCGGCCATCACCTCTTGCTCCGGCGGGGCCCCGCCGGAGCAGTTTCGTTCGCGCGTTGCGCGCAAACCGTCGGTTTCATCCTTCCCGGCCGGCGAGGCCCGGGCCGATCAGGTCGATCCGGTCCGTGCAGACGAGATCCACGCCCCAATCCGCAAGTTCGCGCGCCCGCACGGGATCGTTCACCGTGTACGCGAGAATGCGCAACCCCGCCGCTTTCACGTCGCGCACGAGCGCCTCGTTGAATTGCGCGTGATGCGCGTGCAGCGAGACGCAGCCGAGCCGATGCGTCTGCTCCAGCCAATCGGCCGGGATCTCCTCGTACAGCATCCCGCGCGGCAGCTCCGGCGCGGCCGCGCGCGCCGCGCCGAGCGCCTGCGCCGAAAACGACGACAGCAGCGGCGGCACGGCGGCGTCGCGCCACAGCGCGGCCGCCTCCACCGCGACGACGCGGCCCGTCTCTTCGTCGCGCGCCGGGCTCGGCTTGATCTCGACGTTCGCCATGAGGCCGAGCGCGGCGCACCGTGCTGCCGCCTGCGCGAGCGTCGGCATCCGCTCGCCGGAAAAACGCGCGTCGAACCACGCGCCCGCGTCGAGCGCCTCGAGCGCCGCGTAGCGCAGCTCGCACGCGGCCCCGGCGCCGTTCGACGTGCGCTCGACCGTGTCGTCGTGCAGCAGGAACGCGACGCCGTCCGCCGACAACTTCGCGTCGAATTCGACCATCGAGTGTCCGTAGCGCGCGCCCGTGTCGAGCGCGGCGAGCGTGTTCTCGGGAGCCAGCGCGCCGCCGCCGCGGTGCGCGACCACGCGCGGATAAGGCCAGGCTTGCAGGATCGTCATCGCAGTCTCGTCGGAAGCGGTGGACCAGTGGACCAGTGGACCAGTGGATTGTGAACTCGGCCGATCGAATCAGCCGGCGCGCTTGCCCGTCGCCGGATCGAAGAAATGCAGATGCTGCGCAGGCAACGCGACGGGCAGCGTCTCGCCGCGCGCCGGACGCAGCGCGTGCGGCAGCCGCACCGCGACGTCGCGCGCGCCCCAGCGGCCGTGCGCGAGATTGTCCGCGCCGAGCAGCTCGCACGAATCGACCGCGAGCGTCGCGGGCGCGGCGCCCGGCTGCGGCGTCATGTGCTCGGGCCGCACGCCGAGTATCCATTCGCGCCCCGGCGCGACCTCGCCGCCCACGCCCGCGGCGCCCGCTACCGGCAGCCGGGGGCCGCCGTCCGCAACCTCGAACGTCGCGCCGTCTTCCGACAGCCGCCCGTGCAGCAGGTTCATCGCGGGCGAGCCGATGAAGCTCGCGACGAACGTCGTCGCCGGCTTCTCGTACACGTCGACGGGCGCGCCGATCTGCTCCGCGTAGCCGCGATTCATCACGATCACGCGCTGCGCGAGCGTCATCGCCTCGATCTGGTCGTGCGTCACGTAGACGCTCGTCGTCGCGAGCCGCGCGTGCAGCCGCTGGATCTCGAGGCGCATCTGCACGCGCAGCTTCGCGTCGAGGTTCGACAGCGGCTCGTCGAACAGGAACACCGCCGGCTCGCGAACGATCGCCCGCCCCATCGCGACCCGCTGCCGCTGCCCGCCCGACAGCTCGCGCGGCCGCCGCGCAAGCAGCGGCCCGAGCTCGAGGATCTGCGCGGCCGCCTGCACGCGCGCGTCGATCAGCGCGCGCTCGACGCCGCGAATCTTGAGCCCGTAGCCCATGTTCTGCGCGACCGTCATGTGCGGATACAGCGCGTAGTTCTGAAACACCATCGCGATATCGCGATCCTTCGGCTCGAGCGCGTTGACGACGCGCCCGCCGATCGCGATCTCGCCCTCCGTCACCGTCTCGAGGCCGGCGATCATCCGCAACAGCGTCGATTTCCCGCAACCCGACGGCCCGACGAGCACGACGAACTCGCCGTCGGCGATGTCGACGTCGATCCCGTGCAGCACGTATTGCGCGCCGTCGTAACTTTTCCTGACGCCCTTCAAGCTCAGCGCGGCCATGCTCCGACATCCTCCAGATTGCGTTTCATTTTTCCGAATCGACGAGACCGCGCACGAACCAGCGCTGCATCGCGAGCACGACGACGAGGGGCGGCAGCATCGCGACGAGCGTCGCCGCCATCACGAGATGCCATTCGGTCGCGGCGTCGCCGCTCGCGATCATCGACTTGATGCCGACGACGGCCGTCGTGAGCGACGCGTCGGTCGTGATCAGGATCGGCCACAGATACTGGTTCCAGCCGTAGATGAAGGTGATCACGAACAGCGCGGCGATGCTCGTCTTCGACAGCGGCAGCACGACGTCCCAGAAGAAGCGCAGCGGCCCCGCGCCGTCGATGCGCGCGGCGTCGACGAGCTCGTCGGGCAGCGTCATGAAGAACTGCCGGAACAGGAAGGTCGCCGTCGCCGACGCGATGAGGGGCAACGTGAGGCCCGCGTAGCTGTTCGTCAAATGCAGCGTCGACACCACCTGCACGGTCGGGAAGATCCGCACCTCGACGGGCAGCATCAGCGTGACGAAGATCAGCCAGAACGCGGCGTTGCGCAGCGGAAAGCGGAAATAGACGATCGCGTACGCGGACAGGATCGACACCGCGATCTTGCCCGCCGCGATCACGAGCGCCATCACGATGCTGTTGACGAGCAGCGTGCCGAACGGCGTCGTCATGCCGCCGCTGCCGCGCTGCCAGATCGCCGTGACGTTCTCGACAAGATGCGTGCTCGGCACGAGCGAGAGCGGCACCGTGAACACCTCGCGCGCGTTCATCGTCGCCGCGCAAAAGCCGACGTATACCGGAAACACGATCACGACGATTCCGGCGATCAGCACCGCATGGCAGAACAGGTCGAAGCCCTTGCGATTTTCGATCATGCGTATTGCACCCTGCGTTCGACGAAGCGGAACTGGACCACCGTCAGCGCGACGACGATCGCCATCAGCACCACCGATTGCGCGCCCGAGCTACCGATGTCGAGCCCCTGGAAGCCTTCCGCGTAGATCTTGTAGATCAGCGTCTTCGTGCTCTGGCCCGGGCCGCCCGCGGTCGCGGCGTCGATCACCGGGAACGTGTCGAAGAACGCATAGACGAGATTGACGACGAGCAGGAAGAAACTCGTCGGCGACAGCAGCGGCAGCGCGATGTGGAAGAAGCGCCGCACGGGGCCCGCGCCGTCGATCGCGGCCGCCTCGATCAGCGAGCGCGGAATCGCCTGCAGCCCCGCATAGAAGAACAGGAAGTTGTAGCTGACCTGCTTCCACACCGACGCGATCACGACGAGCAGCATCGCCTCGCCGCCGTTCAGCGCGTGATTCCAGACGATGCCGGCGCGCGCGAGCGCATACGTGATCACGCCGATGCTCGGGTTGAACAGGAACGCCCACAGCACGGCGGCGATCGTCGGCGCGACCGCGTACGGCCAGATGAGGAGCGTGCGGTACGCGCGAGCGCCGCGGATCACGCGATCGGCGCACGCGGCGAGCAAGAGCGACACGACGAGCCCGCAGACGGTCACGCTCGCGCTGAACACGAGCGTCGTCTTGAACGATTCGACATAGAGCGGATCGGCGAACAGGTGCGCGAAATTGGCGAAGCCGACGAACTCGCTCGACGTGCCGAACGCGTCCTGCATCTGAGTCGACTGCCAGAGCGCGACGCCCGCCGGCCAGAGGAAAAAGATCGCGGTAATCGCGAGCTGCGGCGCGACGAGCAGGTACGGCAGCGCGCTCGCGCCAAAACGGGAATGGGGTGTCATCAGCAGGATTCCGAACGGACGGAAGTCAGACGAATGCCGCCGGGCGCGGCCGCCGGCGCAACCCGTTCGCTCGCGAAACCGCACGCGCGAAAGGGCCGCGCCGGCGACGACGCACGCCGGCGGCGCAGGCTCAACCGCCCGACTTCTCGAAGCGGCGCAGCAACTCGTCGCCGCGCGCGGCGGCCGAATCGAGCGCCGCCTTCGGCGTCTTCTTCTGCGCCCACACCTGTTCGAGCTCCTCGTCCACGATCGTGCGGATCTGCGGCATGTTGCCGAGCCGCAACCCCTTCGTGTACGGCAGCGGCGGCTTGTTCATCATCTGCTTGATGGCCGTGTCCGCGCCCGGATGCTTCGCGTAGAAGCCCTGCTCGCGCGCGAGATCGTACGCGGCCGTGGTCACGGGCAGATAGCCCGTGTCCTCGTGCCACTTCGCGGCGACGGCGGGCGAGCTTAGATACGCGAGGAACTTCGCGACGCCCTTGTACGTGCCCGGGTCCTTGCCCGCGAGCACCCACAGGCTCGCGCCGCCGATGATCGCGTTCTGCGGCGCGCCCTTCACGTTCGCGTCGTACGGCATCATCCCGGTGCCGAAGTCGAACTTCGCGTACTTGTGGACTGTCGCCAGCGCGCCGGACGAGGTCGTCATGATCGCGCAGTCGCCGCTGTAGAACTTCGCGGTCGCCTCGTCCTTGCGGCCGACGTACGTGAACGTGCCGTCCTTCGCCATGTCCTGCAGGAACTGGATGTGCGCGATCTGCTGCGGCTTGTTGAAATCGAGCGTCGCGTCGGCGCCGTCGAAGCCGTTGTTGCGCGTCGCGAACGGCAGGCCGTGCCACGCGCTGTAATTCTCGAGCTGAATCCAGCCTTGCCAGCCCGTCGTGTAGCCGCACGCGTAGCCCGCCTTCTTCAGCTTTTCCGCGTCGGCCTTCACGTCGGCCCACGTCTTCGGCGGCTGGTTCGGATCGAGGCCCGCCTTCTTGAATGCGTCCTTGTTGTAGTACAGCACGGGCGTCGAGCTGTTGAACGGCATCGACACGAGGCGCCCCGTCTTCGCGTCGCTGTAGTAGCTCGCGATCGTCGGCACGAACGCCTTCTCGTCGAGCGGCACGCCCGCCTGACGGAACACGTCGGACACGGGCAGCACCGCCTTCTTCGCCTGCATCATCGTCGCCGTGCCCACTTCGTACACCTGCAGGATCGCCGGCGCGTTGCCGCTGCGGTACGCGGCGATGCCAGCCGCGAGCGCCTGGTCGTAGGTTCCCTTGAAGACCGGCACGATCTTGTAATCGCTTTGCGACGCGTTGAACTGCGAGGCGATCTCGTTCACGCGCTCGCCGAGCGCCGCCTCCATCGCATGCCAGAACTGGATTTCGGTGGCGGCGCACGCCGCCTGCTGCGCGCCGAACCAAAGCACGCCCCCGCACGCGAGCGAACGAACCAGCGTCTTGTATTTCATGGACCTCTCTCCTTTTCTCCTCAGTCCGGACAACGCGCGCCGCACCACAGCTGCGCCCGCGCCGGACCCGGCAAGCCGGACAGTCTAGTTTTCGTCTATGACAAACAAGCGTTGATACTCTTTCAGGGCGAAACGATCGGTCATGCCGGCGATGTAATGCGCGACGAGGCGCGGTTGCTGCGCGGCGTCGGCCGCTTGGTAATCGGGCGGCAGCAGGCGCGGGTCGCTCGTGAACGCGTTGAAGAGGCCGGTAACGACCCGCTGCGCCTTGCTCGCCATCCGCATCACGCGATAGTGGCGGTACAGGTTCTTGAACAGGAAGCGCTTGAGCGCCGCCGCCTGCGCGGCGATCCGCTCGCCGTGCGCGACGAGGGGCGGCGCCGCGCGCACGTCGTCGAGCGACGACGGCGCGTGCCGCACGAGATTGCGCGTGGTCGCGTCGATCAGATCGACGATCAGCGTGTTGATGATCCGGCGCACCGTCTCGTGCACGAGACGGCGGCCTTCGAGATGCGGATACTCGGCGAGCGCGGCTTCGTAATGCCCCTGCCACAGCTCGACTTCGGCAAGCTGCTCGATCGTGATGAGGCCCGAGCGCAGGCCGTCGTCGACGTCGTGATTGTTGTAAGCGATTTCGTCCGCGATGTTCGCGAGTTGCGCCTCGAGCGACGGCTGCCGGCCCTGCAGAAATCGCTCGCCGAGTTCGCCGAGCCTGCGCGCGTTCTCGCGCGAGCAATGCTTGAGAATCCCTTCGCGCGTCTCGAAGCACAGATTCAGGCCGTTGAACGCGCCGTAATGCTCTTCGAGCTCGTCGACGACGGCAAGGCTCTGCAAGTTGTGCTCGAAGCCGCCGTAGTCGCGCATGCACGCGTTGAGCGCGTCCTGCCCCGCATGGCCGAACGGCGTGTGGCCGAGATCGTGCGCGAGCGAGATCGCTTCGACGAGGTCTTCATTCAGGCGCAGGTTGCGCGCGACGGAACGAGCGATCTGCGCGACTTCGAGACTATGCGTGAGACGCGTGCGGAACAAGTCGCCTTCGTGGTTCACGAACACTTGCGTCTTGTATTCGAGGCGCCTGAACGCGGTGGAGTGCACGATGCGGTCGCGATCGCGCTGGAACTCGGTGCGCGCGGCGGGCGGCGGTTCGGGATGGCGCCGGCCGCGCGACTGCGACGCGTGCGCCGCATACGGCGCGAGATGTGCTTCGAGCGCGGCGGTGGTCGGCGCGGCGACGGGAATCGCCTGCTCGCCGCCCGCTTGCGAGGGCGGCGCGTCGCGGGTGTCGCGCGGGATGCCGCCGGGTATTTCGCTCACCGTGTCGTGTCCTCCACGTCAAATGCGCCGGATCGGCCCGCTTCGCGTTACTGGGTAGCGGCCGCCAGTGTCGCGAATATGGCGTCGTCCGACGCCTGGGTAATGATCGTCTCGCCAAAGCGCGAGAGCAGGATGAACTTGATCGCGCCCGCCTCCGCCTTCTTGTCGACGCGCATCAGCTCGACGTAGCGCGCGTCGCCGAGATCGGGCGCGCGCGTGGGCAGGTGCGCGGCCTCGACGACCTTGCGCAGCCGCGCGCGCGACGCTTCGTCGAGATGGCCGGTGCGCACCGACAGATCGGCCGCCATCACCATCCCGCAGCCGACCGCCTCGCCGTGCAGCCACTCGCCGTAGCCGAGCCCCGCCTCGATCGCGTGCCCGAACGTGTGGCCGAAATTGAGGATCGCGCGCAAGCCGCCCTCGCGCTCGTCCGCGGCGACGACGCTCGCCTTGATCTCGCACGAGCGCTTGACCGCGTGCGCGAGCGCATCCGGATCGCGCCGATTGAGCGCATCGACGTTCGCTTCGATCCAATCGAAGAATTCCGCGTCGGCGATCGCGCCTGTCTTGATGATCTCGGCCACGCCCGCCGCGAGCTCGCGATCGGGCAGCGTCGACAGCGCGCCGATGTCGGCGATCACCGCCTGCGGCTGATAGAACGCGCCGATCATGTTCTTGCCGAGCGGGTGATTGATGCCCGTCTTGCCGCCGACCGACGAATCGACCTGCGACAGGAGCGTCGTCGGCACCTGGATGAACGGCACGCCACGCATGTAACACGCGGCCGCGAAGCCCGTCATGTCGCCGATCACGCCGCCGCCCAACGCGATCAGCGTCGTCTTGCGGTCCGCGTGCTGCTCGAGCAGGCCGTCGAAGATCAGATTGAGGGTTTCCCAGTTCTTGTACGCCTCGCCGTCGGGCAGCACGACGGTCGACACGCGCTTGCCGAGCGGCGCGAGCGCCGCGCGCAACTTGTCGCCATAGAGCGGATCGACGGTCGCGTTCGTGACGATCGTGACCGACGCGCCGGCGATATGCGGCGCGAAGAGTTCGGTGCGGCCGATCAGATCGGCGCCGATGTGAATCGGATAGGCGCGCTCGCCCAGGTCGACGTTGACGGTAATCATGCTTGTATTGGCTTGGCGACGATGCCCGCCATCTCGAGCTGCATCAGCACCATGTTGACGAGCCCGTTGACGGATGGACGGCCGGTTTCGATGACGAAGTGCGCGCATTCGCGATAGAGCGGATCGCGCGCCTCGTACAGCGCTTCGAGCTTGGCTTTCGGATCGTCGGTTTGCAACAGCGGGCGGTTCTTGTCCTTGCGCGTGCGCAGCCAGAGGTCGTGCGGATTCGCGCGCAGATAGACGACGAGGCCGCGCTCGCGAAGCAGCTTGCGGTTCTCGGCACGCAGGATCGCGCCGCCGCCCGTCGCAAGCACGATGTTCTCGCGCTGCGTGAGCTCGGCGATCATCTGCGCCTCGCGCTCGCGAAAGCCCGTCTCGCCTTCGAGCTCGAAGATGACCGGTATGCGCGCACCCGTGCGCGCCTCGATCTCGTGATCCGAATCAAAGAATGGCCTGTCGAGCCGGCGCGCGACCGCCCGGCCCACGGTGGTTTTACCCGCCCCCATGAGCCCGACGAAAATTACGTTCACGTGTGGGTCCCGCGCTTGCAACGGCGTCCTCTGCTTCAATGAGTGTGTCGCGCAGCTTACTGGCAAAGCGCCTGCCTTGTCGAGCCTGGCTCCCATGGGGTTCAGGGCCCGATCACGACGGTCGGCGTAATGTAGACGACGAGTTCGCTGCGCTGCGCGCGCTGTGCTCGGTGCCTGAAAAGCGCGCCCAACACCGGTATTTTGCCCAAGAGCGGCACCCGAGTCACATCGTCGCGGTCGTCGCTCTCGAAAATCCCCCCGATCGACACGGTTCCGCCGTTTTCGACCTCGACACGCGTCTGCACGTGCTTCGTATGAATCGCGGGGCCGGATGCGGTCTCCTCGCCGATGCTGTCCTTCGCCACGTCAAGATCGAGAATCACACGCCCGTCGGGCGTGATCTGCGGCTCGACTTCGAGCTTGAGCGTCGCACGCCGGAACTGAACGCCCGACACGCCGTTGCCGACCTTCGCCTGGTACGGCAGCTCGGCGCCCTGCTCGACGACGGCCTTGGTCCGGTCCGCCGTCACGACGCGCGGGCTCGACACGATCTGTCCCCGCCCCTGCGACTCGAGCGCGCTCAGCTCGACATCGAGCAGGCGGCTCGCGCGCGCGGCGAACAGCGTGAGGCCGGCAGTGGCGGCGTCGAATCCGCCGATCGGCCTTGCCGTGAGGTCGGCCAACGTGCCGCCTCGGCCGGCGACGACACCCGTCGCGCGGTCGCCCGCGTCGGGCGCACGCAGCGCGAGGCGCGCGCCGAGATTGCGCGAGAACCCGCGGTCGCCCTCGACGATCCGCGCTTCGATCAACACCTGTCGCGACGGCGTATCGAGCTGGCCGATCAGATCGGCGATTTGCGCGAGACGCCCGGACATATCGGTGACGAACAGCAGATTCGTCCGAGGATCGGCCAGCACCGAGCCGCGCTTCGACAAAATCCGCTGCCCGGCCGAGCCGGCAAGCAGGCGCTGCACATCGGCCGCTCGCGCATAACGGAGCACGAAGCTGCGGCTCGAAAGCGGCTCCAGCTCCGCGGCGCGCGCGTGCGCATCGAAACGCAGGCGCTCACGCTCGGCGAGCTCCGCGACAGGCGCAATCCATATCACGCTGCCGCGCCGCGCCATCGCGAGACCGTGCGCATCCAGGAGCGCGTCGAACGCGCTGCGCCAGCGCACATCGTTCAAACGCAACGACACTGTTCCGCGCACGCGCTCGCTGACGACTATATTGAGGCCCGTGAATCGCGCGAACGCGTCGAAGACCGCGGCGAGGCTCGCCTGTTGCAGATTGAGGGAAATCGGGCGATCGTCGTCTGATTCGGCAGCGACATCGTGAGGAACCGTCGCGGCATCGGCGCTCGGCGGCGGCGGCGGCGGCGGCGGCGACGGCGAACGGCGCTCGTCGCTCATTCGCTGCTCGGGCGAGAGCGGGATGGGCGGCCCTTCCAGCGCGGCGTCCGCCGCTCGTGCAGAACCCGGCGCCCGTCCGCTTGCCGATGCGACGCCGGCCGCGGCCGAATCAGCCGGCGCCTCCGCTCCGGCTGCGGACGTGCCGGCCCGCGGCGCATCGTCGGCGAATTCGCCCGTTGGCTCGCCCTCGCCGCCCATGTCCGGCAGCGATGCCGCCGCGGACGTGCTCGCGAAGTCGTTTCGCCATGTCGACACGGCAACCTCCGGCAACGGCGCACGGCCGGCAGCACCACCCGGCATGCTCGCCGACCACCCGACAGGCCCGCCTGCGGGCAGAGGCGGCAACGACGCGGCGGCCGCATCCGCCGCTCCGATCGCACACCCCACCAAAAGTAGAGCGAATCCGCGCATCATCCCGTCGCTCCGCCTACCGTCATCTCGCGACGCCCGCCGCCGTGCGTCGCAAGCGTGACGCCGTCGGCGCGAAGCCGGGCGAGACGCCCGCCGCCGATCAACTGCCCTGGCGCGACGGACCACGCGGCATCGCCGCGCTCGAATAGCGCAAGCCCGCTGCGCCGATCGCGCATCACGCCGACGAGCCGCGCGGCGTCGGCTGCGTCTTCGGCCGCCAGCATCGGCATCGCGGCAAAAGGATCGGCGAGCCGCGCCTCGCGCGCATCGGCAGGCCGCTCGTCGCCACCGCCCGGCAATGCCGGCCACACGTCGAGCGTTGCGTCCAGCATCGTGGCGCCGCCGTCGCGCTTGACGCTCGACGCGACCGGCACCGCGAGCGCGGGCAGCGCAGCGAGCCCCGACAGAAAGCGGCACAGCGCGCCGAAGTCGCCTTCCGCGCTGATCGCAAATGCGTAGACGCCGCTGTCGTCACGCCCCTCGCCCTCGCCCGCGCGCGCGCCTTCGAGCCGTTCGAGCTTGCGCACCCGCAGCCCGCTCGCGTCCGCATGGCCGGCGAGCCGCAACGCGAAATCCGCAGGCGTCTGCCGTTCGCCCGGCAGGCGGCCGGCGCGCGCCGGCGACGCAGGTCGCGCGGACGGCTCGGCCAGGAGCCGCCGCGCGCGGGCTTCACGCGACGCGACCGCTTCAAGCGCCGTCCGGCTTCGTTCCACGCCGCCCCAGTCCGCGTCTCGGCCGACGTAAACACCCCACGCCAACACGCCGCAGGCGAGCGCCGCGCCCGCCGAAGCGCGCCACGCGAAACCCGACAGCACGTGCGAATCGGCCAATCGCCGCCAGGCGAGCCACGCCGCCGATCGTTCAGCCGACATGCTCACGCGCCCTCCCGTGCCGCCGCCCGTAGACGTGCCGCAACGCTCGCGACACGGCCATGCGTCACGCCGGGCCAGCGAATTCGCACCGAGAAAGAGAGCGACCGGCCACCGTCCGCATCGCGCCCCCACGCAGTTCTCACTGCCTGCAGCCCCGCGACCTCCATCGTCCAGCCGCGCCGTGCTGCGTCGAGCTCCGTCAGCCATCGTTCGGCCGATGCGGGATCGAGCGCGCTCGCTTCGAGCAACGCACCGCGCCCGTCGCAGCGGATCGAGCGCAGCCGCACGCCGCCGTAACGCAGTTGCCGAAGCGCATCGAACAGCTCGACCGTGCGCGCGCGCGGCCCGGCCCGCTCGGCAGCCAGCGCCGCGCGTTCGCGCTCGGCGTCGCGCAAGCGCGCCGCCTGCTCCGCTTCTTTCAGTTGCGGCGCCCAAGCGGCGAGCCGACGCTCCATCAGCGCACGCTGCGCATCGAAACGCGCGCGCTCGAACGTGCGGCCGACGCGCCAAAGCGCGGCGCCCGCGAGCCCCGCGCATGCCGCAGCCGTCAATTCGCCGAGCACGCGCCGCCGCGCCCGGCGGACATCGCGCGCCCGGTACGGCAGCAGATTGAAGCCGCCCAGCCACGCACGCCGCATCCTCGGATCACGCGGCACCGCGCCGCTCGCGGTGCTCGGCGTCATTCGAACACCCCGCGCAACGCAAGCCCGAACGCCACGGCGAAACCCGGCGAGCGTGCAAACTCGTCGTCGACCGCGCCGAGCGGCCCACAGGCCGCGCATTCGAACGGCAACACGATGCAGCCGAGCAGATCACCGACGTCGGCAAGCGAGATCCGCGCGCCGCCGAGCCATTCCGGATCGCCGGCGACGAATGCGCAGCGCGGAGCACCGGCCCGGGCAAGCTCGCGCAGCGCATCCGCGAGATCCGCGTGCTCGGGCGCGGGATAGCGAATCTGCGCGGTGACCGCGCCAGCCGACACGAGCCAGCCATGCACACCGCTCTCACCGATCCAGACACCGAGATACGGCTCGCCTTCGTCGATCTCGCGCGCGGCAACATGGCGCATCGCCCGCAATGCGGCGAGCGGCTCGCCGTCGATCGCGACGAGTTCGATGCCGGCCGACGCGGCCGCCTCGATCCGCACGTCGAGATGCACGTGCGCCGCGGTCGCGAACGCCACCTCGCGCGTCGCGGCGGCGTCGTTGACGCACCAGTCGACCGCGAGCGCGTCGCGCGCGAGCCCGGTGAGCCGCTCGGCCGCCGCACGCACGGCAGGCTCGACGGCCGCCCCGGCTTCTTCGCGCGGCCACGCGAGCGTCGCGGTCGAGAATGCGCCGTCCGGCAGCGCCATCACGCCCGCGATCGTTCGCTGCGCGACGCCCGCCCGCCGCACCTGCGGCGCCCGGTCGAACGCCGCGGTCATCGCGGCGGCGACGGCCGTCCAATCGGCGTCGGCCGACTCGTCGAACACGCCGGCCGGCAACGGCTCCGCGTCGAGCGCCTCGAGCCGCACCGTGCCGCCGCGAGCGCGCCGGCTCAACACCGCGATCCGCACCGCGCGCCGGTTCACGTCGATCCCCGCCGCGAAGCGCCGGCCGATCGACCACCACGAACGTTGTTGCATCCCAGTCCTCCATGAGCGCGCCTCCCGTCGAGGCACGTTACGGAGCCATTTTGCGAAGCCGGCCGGCGCGCCGGGAGTCTGCCGAACGGCCAACGCGCGCGCCGTCGGGCCGCAAGCGCGCTACGATGAATCATCGGCACGCCGCCCGGCCGCGGCGCGCCGGTTCCCATCCGGAACCCTTCCGGAGTCCGGTAAAACCGGGCGGCTATAATCGCGGGACTGTTTTTCTGGTATGCCTATGCAATCTACGAATCCTACGTCCCCGCCTCCCCCGCCCGAACCGCGCCGCCGCCCACTGTGGCTGACGCTCGTGCTCGGCGTCGCAGGCGTGTGCGTGGCGCTCGCAGTCTGCGCCGGGCTCGTGCTCGGCTACGCGCTCGTCGTCGCGTCGCCGAACATGCCGTCGCTCGACGCGCTGACCGACTACCGCCCGAAGGTGCCGCTGCGCATCTACACGGCCGATCACGTGCTCATCGGAGAATTCGGCGAGGAGCGCCGCGACATCGTCCGCCTGCAGGACGTGCCCGATTCGCTCAAGAAAGCGGTGCTCGCGATCGAGGACGCACGCTTCTACGAACACGGCGGCGTAGACCTGACAGGCATCATCCGCGCCGGCATCGTCGCACTGACGAACGGCCACGCGACCCAGGGCGCAAGCACGATCACGATGCAGGTCGCGCGCAATTTCTTCCTGTCGAGCGAGAAGACGTACACGCGCAAGATCTACGAGATGCTGCTCGCCTACCGGATCGAGCGCGCGCTCACGAAAGATCAGATTCTCGAGGTCTACATGAATCAGATCTATCTGGGGCAGCGCGCATACGGCTTCGCGGCCGCCGCGCACGCGTACTTCAACAAGGACCTGAAGGACGTGACGCTCGCCGAGGCCGCGATGCTCGCGGGCCTGCCGAAGGCGCCGTCCGCGTACAACCCGGTTGCGAATCCGAAGCGCGCGAAGGTCCGGCAGCAATACATCCTGCAACGGATGCTCGAGCTGAACTTCATCACGCGCGAGCAGTACGACGAGGCGATCGCCGAGCCGCTCGTCATCAAGAGCGCGAGCCGCGAATACAGCGTGCACGCGGAATACGTCGCGGAAATGGTGCGGCAGATGATGTACGCGCAGTACAAGGACGAGGCATACACGCGCGGGCTGAACGTCGTCACGACGATCGATTCCGCAGACCAGACCCTCGCGTACCGCGCGCTGCGCAAGGGCCTGATGACGTACGACCGTCGTCACGGTTATCGCGGGCCGGAGGGCTTCATCGAGCTGCCCGCGAACGCGGACGACCGCGAGCAGGCGATCGACGACGCGCTCGTCGACCATCCGGACAACGGCGAGCTGATCGCGGCCGTCGTCACCGAAGCGAGCCCTCGACAGATTCGCGTCGTGTTCTCGAACGGCAGCGACGCGACGGTGAGCGGCGACGACCTCCGCTTCGCCGCGAGCTCGCTGTCCGCGAACGCGCAGCCGAACAAGCGAATCCGCCCCGGCGCGATCGTGCGCGTGTTCAAGAACGACGACGGCTCGTGGGCGATCGGCCAGTTGCCGCAGGTCGAAGGCGCGTTCATTTCGATCGTCCCGCAGGACGGCGCGATCCGCTCGCTGATCGGCGGCTTCGACTTCAACAAGAACAAGTTCAACCACGTGACGCAGGCCTGGCGGCAGCCGGGCTCGTCGTTCAAGCCGTTCATCTATTCGGCGTCGCTCGACAAGGGGCTCGGCCCCGCAACGATCATCAACGACGGCCCGCTCTACTTCAGTGCCGCCGAAACGGGCGGCCAGCCGTGGGAACCGAAAAACTACGGCGGCGGCTTCGACGGCCCGATGTCGATGCGCGTCGCGCTGCAGCGCTCGCGCAACCTGGTGTCGATCCGCATCCTGAACCACATCGGCCCCAAGTACGCGCAGCAATACATCACGCACTTCGGCTTCGACGCGGATCGCCACCCGGCCTATCTGCCGATGGCGCTCGGCGCGGGCCTCGTCACGCCGTTGCAGATGGCGGGCGCGTTCTCGGTGTTCGCGAACGGCGGCTTCCGGATCAATCCGTATCTGATCGCCGAAGTGACCGATCCGAGCGGCAACATGGTCGCGCGCGCGCAGCCGCTCGTCGCCGAGCAGAATGCGCCGCGCGCGATCGACCCGCGCAACGCGTACGTGATGAACAGCCTGTTGCAGAGCGTCGCGCAGCGCGGCACGGGCGCGCGCTCGAACGTGCTGAAGCGCACCGATCTCGCGGGCAAGACAGGCACGACGAACGATTCGCGCGACGCGTGGTTCGGCGGCTATCAGCACACGCTCGCGGCGATCGCGTGGATGGGCTACGACAGCCCGCGCAGCCTCGGCGATCGCGAAACCGGCGGCGGCCTCGCGCTGCCCGTGTGGATCGACTACATGGGCCCCGCGCTGAAGAACGTGCCGGAATACAAGATGCCGATGCCCGACGGCGTCGCGACGCTCGGCGGCGAGCTGTATTTCAGTCAGTTCACGCCGGGCCACGGCTTCGTCTCGACGGTCGGCGTGAACATGCCGGCCGCACCGCCCGATTCCGCCAGCGTCGTGCCCGGGCATGTCGACGAGCAGGAGAAGCAGGACATCATGAACCTGTTCCGCGGCGGCAACTGAGCGCCGTTCGCCCCAAAGGAAAAAGCGGCCTTCAGGCCGCTTTTTTCTGGTTCATCGCGGAATTCCGGGGAACGCGGCGCGGATCTTGAGGAAGAAGTACTCCTCGTCACGGTACCCGTAGGCC